>JALWTJ010000230.1 GCA_027082895.1 Hyphomicrobiales bacterium
ATCATGCGATTGGGCGAAAAGATCCGCATCGGACGCCATCGCACCACAACCCGCCTGCTCGGCCTGGCCAACAGGGCCGATCCCGGACAGGTTCTTGCCTACGAAAAGACCGTCCGATCCGTTGTCCGGGCCATCGCGCGGCGAATCGGAACTGCCAATCCCTGGCATACCTCGCGCCTGCACGGTGCCATCATGGGCCTGCTGCTGGATCGAAACGTGTTTCTTCACGATAACAGCTACGCCAAGAACTCGCGCTATTTCAGCCAGTGGGGACCCGAACTGGTTGCCCTTGCAACCTGAACCGTCCCGGGGTCTGGACCCGGAAGGCCGTTCCGCCTACAAGGGGGGCTTGCGCGGATCATCTCAAGGCCCCCCGATGAACATGTCTTTCCCCCTTCCCGTCCCGGCAACCGGATCATTTTTCGAACAATCACCCATTGTGAAATTTCCTGCAACGCGGCAACCTTTTGCGCGGCCCGTCGCTGCCCGCCTGCTCACCGTCCGGTTGCTTGTCATGGCCCTTGTACTGGGTGTTCTGGCGGCCTGTTCGGGCAGTCCCCTGTCCCCCGGTCTTGTGGCCCGCATGGACCAGCCCGGCGCCAGCCTGAACAAGGCCGAAGCCCTGCAACTGATCAACCAGTACCGCGCCACCCGGGAAGCCCCTTCCCTGGTGCTGGACCCGGCCCTTGACACGCAGGCAGAAGCCCTTGCCGACAGCTATGCCCGCACCTCGAACCGCCCCCGGATCGATGATCCCTCCCTCCGTCAGATCCGTTTCAGCGCCGGTTATGCCAATTTCGCCGAAACCTTCTCCGGCTGGCGTGGCACCCGCGAAGATGCGGATGCCATTGCCGACCCCGGCGCCACCCGGGCCGGGCTGGGCGTCGCCTATTCCCCCGATTCTTCCTATGGCATTCACTGGGTGCTGTTGCTGGCGGGCCCCGAAACGCCACCCGAACCGGACAGTCCGGCCCCGACCCCCACTTCCCGCTGACCGGACGTCACAGGTATACCGAAAAACCGGCCGTACCCGGCCCACCGGTCAGGGACGCGGCCGGGGCAAGGGCACCAACGGCCCTGTCACCGGAGCGGTCGCGACCACCGGCAGGGAATGGCCCGCCGACCGGCCGGCAAGATCGGCGGGACGCGGACGCGGCAGGGGCACATTTCGGACCCGCCCCAGCGAGCGGGCCTGATAGATACGGGCAGGGACGCGGTCGGTCAGAAAACTTTCCTGCCCCTCAAGACCATAGGGAAAGGCCGCCTCCCGCGCCGCCACATAGGCCGTAGCATTCTTGCCGCAGATATTGGCCCGCATGTTGACAGGAGCGCGGCCACTCAGATTGCGCAACCCGGACAAGGTCTGCCCCTCTCCCCGCAATGAACCGTTCAGGGCCCGCAGCACCATTTGCGCCACCATCTCCCCCCGCTCCCGCGCCGAAGAGGCACCAAGAACCACCGCCAGCAGGCGACGCCCTCCCCGTTCCACGCTGGCCACCATGTTCAACCCGGCTGCACAGATGAAACCCGTTTTCATGCCGGTTGTCCCGGCAAACTC
>JALWTJ010000231.1 GCA_027082895.1 Hyphomicrobiales bacterium
ACAGCCTCAGGGAAGAGTGTGGCGTCTTCGGCATTCTGGGCGCCCGGGACAGTGCCAGCCTGACCGCCCTCGGCCTGCATGCCCTGCAGCACAGGGGGCAGGAAGCGGCGGGCATCGTCACCTTTGATGGCCGCCAGTTCCATTCCGAACGGCATCCGGGGCTTGTAGGGGATCACTTTACCGACAGCGCCACCATCGACCGACTGGCCGGCAGTTCGGGCATCGGCCATGTGCGCTATTCCACCACCGGAGAAACGGTGATGCGCAACGTGCAACCCCTGTTCGCCGAACTGAACGCAGGGGGCATTGCCATCGCCCATAACGGCAATTTCACCAATGGCATGGTGCTGCGCAGGAAGCTCATCGAACAGGGGGCGATCTGCCAGTCCACATCGGACAGCGAGGTGGTACTTCACCTGCTCGCACAGGCGCGGCATGCGGATTCCGCCGCCCGTTTCATCGAGGCGGTGGCACAGGTAGAAGGGGGCTTTGCCATCGTGGCACTGACCCGCAACAAGCTGATTGCCGCCCGGGATCCCAATGGAATCCGCCCGCTGGTGCAGGGGGATCTGGATGGACGGCCGGTCTTTGCTTCGGAAACCTGCGCCCTGGACATTATCGGGGCCCGCTTCGTGCGGGACGTCAGGCCGGGCGAAGTGATCATCTGCCAGCGCAATCCGGACAAGAGCATTTCCATTTCTTCCCAGATGCTGCCCCATGCGGGCCGGGAGCGGTTGTGCCTGTTCGAATATGTCTATTTCGCGCGGCCGGATTCCATTGTCGGAGGGCGGTCGGTGTACGAGGTGCGCAAGCGCATGGGTGTCAACCTGTCGCGCATTGCCCCGGTGGAGGCGGACGTGGTGGTGCCGATACCGGACGGGGGGGTGCCCGCCGCACTGGGATATGCACAGGAATCGGGCATTCCGTACGAATATGGCATCATCCGCAACCATTATGTGGGCCGCACCTTCATCGAGCCCAGCCAGAGAATCCGGGCGCTGGGGGTCAAGCTCAAACATTCCGCCAACCGGGGAGCCGTCGAGGGAAAACGGGTGGTGCTGGTGGACGATTCGATCGTGCGCGGCACGACCACCCTCAAGATCGTGCAGATGATCCGGGAAGCGGGAGCGCGCGAAGTGCATGTGCGGGTGGGATGCCCCCATATCATTCACCCGGATTATTACGGCATCGATACGCCGACTGCGGAAGAACTTCTGGCCAACCGGTATCCCGATCTGGACGCTCTGAGCGCCTATATCGGGGCGGACTCGGTCCGGTTCCTCAGCATTGACGGCCTGTACCAGGCGGTTTGCGGGGCTCCCCGGAATGCACAGGCCCCCCAGTTCACCGACCATTATTTCACCGGCGAGTATCCCACCCGGCTGCTGGACCGGGAAGAAGCGGCCCGCGCCGGTGAAACCCTGACCCTTCTGAAGGAAGCCATGTAGCATCATGACACGCAACACAGAACTCGCCGGCAAGATCATCCTGGTAACGGGGGCCTCGCGCGGCATCGGGTACGCCACCGCCATCGAAGCGGCACAAAGAGGCGCCCA
>JALWTJ010000232.1 GCA_027082895.1 Hyphomicrobiales bacterium
TTCTGGCCCTGGTTATCTTTGGCGGTGAGGTCATTCGTGGCTTCACCATTTCCATGACATGGGGCGTGTTCGTGGGAACCTATTCGTCCATTTTTATCGCCGCACCGATCCTGATCTATTTCGGTCTGAAGACCCGTGAAAACGTGGTCAAGCCCAAGCGCGAACGGCGTGCCGACGGGGCAGAAGTCTGATCGGGCGGGCAGGGGGCGCAGCCGGTTGATGCGAAGCGGACATTATCCATATATTGCCGCCATCGACTCTTACGGAAGCGGAGGCTTCCGTTTCGCTGAAATGTCCCACCGGGGTTCCCTGTTGTGCCTGCCCTCGGGCATGCACGCCTGGGATGTTCAGAAACCCGGACAGATCACCGAAAAGACCCTCGGGCCGGTGCTGGATCAGGCCGACAGGATTGACGTGCTGCTGATCGGCATGGGCGAAGACCCCGCATTTCTGGATCCCGGCCTGCACGACATCCTGCGGCAAAGCCGGATTATCATTGAAGCGACCACCACGGCAGGCGCCATCAGCACTTACAATATTCTTCTGAATGAAGACCGTGCCGTTGCCGCCGCACTGATTGCCGTTCAGCGCCCGCCCGGGCCAAGTGGCCCCATATCCAGGGAACGCCGCGACCGGCAGCGCTGAACTGGCGCATCCGTGAAGGAAGCAGGATCGCCGGACACCGATGACAAAGAGGGGAAAGGGCAGCATGGATAAAAAGCATGACACACGTCCCGCGTCTTCCACTGCAGCGCCGTTGCTGAAAATGGACGATCTGGACGCTTATCATGCTTCCCTTGTCCTGCCGCGAAAATTTCAGGCACCGGTGCAGGCCGTACTGGCCTTTTCGGCCGCTGTTGCCCGGGTCCGCGACCGGGTGTCCGAACCGGCTCCCGGTGAAATCCGCTTGCGCTACTGGCTGGACCTGCTGGGCGGGGACGAGCACGGGATCACCGACGCCAATCCTCTTGCCGTGGAATTGCTGGCCACCATTGACCGCTATGACCTGCCCACCGGTCCCCTGCGGCGTCTGCTTGAAGCCCGCCGGTTTGATCTTTACGACGACCCCATGCCCGACATGGCAACCTTTGAAGGATATGCGGGGGAAACGGTTTCCATCCTTTACCAGCTTTCTTCCATGATCCTGAACGGGGGGAACGACGCGGGTGCAGCCGATGCGGCCGGGCATCTGGGGGTGGCCCATGCGCTGATCGAAAATATGCGCTGCCTGCCGCTTACGGCGTCGCGGGGCCAGATATGCCTGCCCTGGAAAACCTTTCAGGAACATGGTGCCAGCCAGGCGGACTATCTGGGTGGCAAGGCAACCCCTGCCACCATTGCCGCCTGTGCGGAACTGCGTGGCATTGCCGCCACCCATCTGGACAGGGCGCAAACCGCCATCGCCACGCTTCCGGAATATGTTCGGCCCGCCTTTGCACGGATTGCGATATTGCAGGCGCAGCTCAAGCGGCTGGAAAAACATGCCAACCTGCCTTTTCTGCCCCCGCGCGATCCCGCATCCTGGCGAAAAATCGCCATGCTGTTCTGGTGGTCTG
>JALWTJ010000233.1 GCA_027082895.1 Hyphomicrobiales bacterium
CACATCGGGAACATCATCCAGCATGGCTTCTTCCTCCTCGCTGGCAGGAACGAGCCTGTCCAGCCAGGCATCATCCACATAGACATGGCAGGTAGCACAGGAACAGGCGCCGCCACATTCCGCCTTTATGTTCAAGCCCCAGTCCCGGATCACCTCCATCACCCGCCACCCTGCAAGGGCATCCAGTTGATGCTCGTTCCCCGCCTGATCCACGACAATCAGTTTCATTTCTTGACGCCCAGCTTCCGCTGCAACCTGGTGGATGAAGTAGTATACTGGAACACCAGCCGTTCATCGGGCGATATGATCTTCTTGGCCGCCTGTGCCATCAACGCCGCTTCATGGAAGCCGGACAGGATCAGCTTGAGCTTGCCCGGATAATGATTGATGTCGCCAATGGCAAACACGCCGGGAACGGAGCTTTCAAATTTTTCCGTGTCCACCGCGATCAGATTGTCGTTCAGCTCCAGCCCCCAGTCGGCAACCGGTCCCAACTTCATGGTCAGCCCGAAAAAGGGCAGAAGACGGGTTACGGGAATATTTTCCTCCCCGCCTGCGGTCCGCACGCTGACCGATGTCAACTGCCCGTCCGCCCCGTGCAGTTCCTTCATCTGACCCAGCACGAAACGCATCTTTCCCTGCGCCACAAGCTCCTTCATCCGCCCCACCGAGACCGGTGCGGCGCGGAAATTGTCACGCCGGTGCACAAGGGTCAGCGACCGCACCAGGGGCGCAAGATTGAGCACCCAGTCCAGGGCGCTGTCCCCCCCACCAACGATCATGACATCCTGATCCCGGAAATCTTCCATCCGTCGCACCGCATAAAAGACCGATGTGCCCTCATAATCCGCGATATCGGGCACCGGCGGCCGCTTGGGCTGGAAGGAACCACCTCCCGCCGCCACGACGACGACCGAACAGACATATGCCTGCCCCTCATCATCCACCAGCCGGAAGCGCCCGTCTTCCTGCTTTTCCAGGGAAACCACCATGCGGTTGTAATGAAATTCCGGTCCGAACGGCGCAACCTGCTTCAGCAGGTTGTCGGTCAGTTCCTGCCCGGTAATGACCGGAAATCCGGGAATGTCGTAAATGGGCTTTTCCGGATACAGCTCCGCGCACTGCCCCCCCGGACGGTCCAGAATATCCAGCAGATGGCACTTCAGGTCCAGCAGCCCCAATTCGAACACTGCAAACAACCCCACCGGGCCAGCACCAACAATTACAACATCCGTTTCGATTTCATGAGCGCTCATTTGCCATCTTCATTTCTGATTTCAATATCCATCTGCCTGCCGTGCAACACCTTCGAACGCGAGCCCCCCCGGTGCCCGCCAGTCAACGAGCCGATGCCCGCCCCGCTCCCGGCACCAAAAAATATCCGTGCCCGATGGGGAAGTCCTGGATTGGAGGAAGTCCTGAATTGCGTGCCATGATCCCGAATTCCAGGCGCCCGTCCAAGCAATACCAACCGGTGAATCATGCCTGTTGCGTCGGCACATCCACCACCAGGCCATCCAGTTCGTCTGAAACGATGATCTGACAGGACAGACGGGAGTTGGGCCGCACCTCGAAGGCGAAATCCAGCATGTCCTCCTCCATGGGCGAAGGCACGCCGGTCTTTTCCACCCATTCCGGCTCCACATAGACATGGCAGGTTGCGCAGGTACACGCCCCCCCGCATTCCCCGATAATGCCGGGAACCCCGTTCTTGATCGCGGTTTCCATCACGCTGGAACCGTTCTCGGCCTCGATTTCATGGCGGGTTCCATCCGCTTCCACAAAGGTGATCCTTGTCATGGGCAATGCTCGCAAAAAATTCCGGGTCAACGCCGTATAGCGGCAGGCCCGGCCCGCCGCAACACGCAATCACCCGAATGAATATGGGAAGAAAACGTGACTTGGCTAGTCGCCAAGCATTTCCGCGATGAATTGCCGCACTTCTTCCACCGCCATGCGCAGGTCGGCCAGCCGTTCGTGGCTGAGGGGCGATCCGTCGGCCATCTCCTGCTCTGCCATCTCGACAAGCTGGCGGATGGAAACGGCCCCCACCCCCGCCGCAGCCCCCTTGAGCGCATGCAGGTTGAACAGGATCAGTTCCCGGTCAGTGGTTCCGCGAATGCGGGAGAGATAGGTGGTCACCATCTGGTCGAACATCAGAAGGATTTCACCTTCAAGCCCGGTATCGCCAAGGGACTGTCTGGAAAGATGCACCAGATCGATCGGGCGCACCGCCACGGGCCGCGCGACAACCTTTTTCATATCGACCGGTTTTTCCAGTGCCGCCATGATCAAACTCCGTTCAACCCGTGAAAAGGGAAACCCTTTTCGTCAAGCTTGGACCGGCAAAGTGAACATCCTGTTAATTCTTCCCCCCTTATGCCCAGATCACCCCGGTGGCGGCGACCGGACCCGCTGCGCGTTAACCCTTTTTTAATTTAATTTTCAGAACGCGCGATTCTTGTTATAAGAAACGATGTTACCAGCGCGCGGCGGCGCAAGGACAGGAAAATTCGTGTCGGCAGTTCCCGGCACCATGACCCGGCCACATTTGGGTCATGTCATTCCGACTTCGCGCCGCTGAATTGTGGCAAACGGGCTTAACCCCTTCAGGTTCCGCCCAATTCAAGAGTTGTAAAGAGTATGGCGAAGAAACCTGCAACACCCCAGAATGACCCCGCCGCACTGGCCTTTTCCGCAGTGGAAAACGCTCTGAAGGATTCCCTGTTTGATTCGGATACGAAAGCCGAACCCTCTGTTGGCAATGGCAAATCCGATCCAAAAACCAATGGCAGGAAAAACCCGGTCCGGAAAAACCCCGGGGCTGCAAAACCTGCTTCCCGCCCCCGTTCCAAGGTCGCCGGGCGACTGGCCGCCAAGACCGGCAACGTGGCCAATGACGACCGCTTTTCCCCCTCCCGCCTTCTTTACGGACTGAGCACGAAACCTTCCAGGACCCCGATCTGGATCGCCACCGCCGCTTCCGCGCTCTGGCTGGGCATCACCGGTTTTTCCGCCTGGTTGCGCATCGCGCCGCAACTGGGTGAAAACGCCGCGGCGACCTCCACCCTGGGCTCCATGGATTTCACATCCATCATTGCCATCATGTTCCTGCCGGTCATCGGTTTCTTCGCCGTAGCGGTTCTGGCCCGCCGCGCCCAGGAACTGCGTATTGCCGCCCGTTCCATGACCGAAGCCGCCGTCCATCTGGCCGAACCCGAAACCACTGCCGCCGACAAGGTGGCAACGGTGGGGCAGGCCGTGCGTCGCGAAGTCACGACCCTGGCCGACGGGCTGGAACGCGCCCTTTCCCGGGCCGGTGAACTCGAAGTGATGATTCACAACGAGGTCACGGTGCTGGAAAAGACCTATTCGGAGAACGAAAGCCGCATGCGCGGCCTCATTCAGGAACTGGCCAGCCAGCGCGACAGCGTAATTACCAATTCGGAACGGGTCCGCGAAGCCATTTCGGAAAGCCATTCCGGGCTGGTGTTCGATCTGGACATGATCGCCCAGAGAATCGCGGGCACCATCGAGGAACGGGGGGGCGAGTTGACCTCCTCCATGAACCGGGCCAGCGAAGAACTCCAGAGTGCCTTCGGGCAGAAGAGCGATTCCTTCATTTCCCTGATGGACAGCCGCACCGCGGACCTGATGTCGGCTCTTGACGACAGCGCCGGCCGGCTCAATCTGACTCTTGAAGACCGTTCCGCCACCATTTCCAGCGCCTTTGAAGAGCGCACCCACGAACTGGCTTCCGTGATCGACATGCGCATGAACGCCATCACCGAGGCGCTCGATACCCGCGCCGTGGCCCTGAGCGATGCCATTGACGAACGCACCGCTTCCATTTCTTCCGTGCTGCGCGACGGCGGCGGCAAGATCCTGGCCGACCTGAGGGACCGGGGCCATGAAGTGGGCGGCGCGCTGGACGCCATCGGGCTGCGCATTGCCAACGAAATCACCAATCGCGCCGGCGAAGCGGAAACCACCATGACCCGCCTCACCGCTCAGATGGAAGAAATGGTTTCGGCCCAGATCAACGCCATGGAAAGCCGCATGCAGTCCACCATCCTGCAGATGTCCGGCTCCGTGGAGGAAACCGCCGAACAGGCCCGCCTTTCCCTCTCCGATGCGGGCAGCGCCACCCTGAAACAGTTCGACACCCGGGTCGAAGAAGTTGCCGTGGTTCTGGATTCCCGCCTCAAGGCATTCGACGAGGTGATCGGCGAAAAAGGGGAACGCCTGACCGGCGCCCTGGACAATTACACCACCAACTTTGCCAGCCGTGCCAACGTGCTGGAACTGGCCCTTGACGAAAAGACGGGCCATTTCAACGACCAGATCTCCCAGCGGACACGGGAAATGGCCGAGACCATCGCCGGCCGTGCCGGACAGGTAAGCCAGACCATCGCCGAGCAGTCTGCCAAGCTGGCCCGTGAACTGGAAGAAAAGCGCGTCGAAATGACCGCAACCATGGAGGGCAATTCCTCCGAGATTGCGAACGTCATGTCCACGCGCACACAGGTTCTGGCCGAAACGCTCAATGCCATCACCAGCGACATTTCCGGCTCTATCGGGCAAAAAACCGAGGAAATGGCCAGCGCCATCGACCAGCACGGCACCCTGGCCCGCGACAAGATCGAGGCCAGCCTGCAGAACGTTACTGAAACCATGGATGGCCGTTCCTCGGAACTGACCGAAATGATTTCGCAAAAGGTGACCGAGGTGAACGAAAATCTGGGCAGGGGCATCGAAAATGCCGTGGCCCGCATTTCGGACGCCGAAAGCGGCATCAGCGCCCGGGTGGAAGCTGCGGCCGCCACCGTGAACCATTCTGCCGCCCTGACCGCCGATCTGATCGAAGCCGGCGTCAACTCCGCACGCAAGGCCATCACCGACATGGTGGACGAACGCCTGGGCACCCTGCCCGAGGCCATTACCGCGCGCGCCGACATCACCGCGGACCGTCTGTCGGCCCTCAATGAAAACATTCACACCACCCTGGGCCAGACCATGGGAGATCTGGAAACCGGTGCCAGCCGTATCGAGAACTCGATCAACACCGCCATGTCCCAGACCGTTGCCAGCCTTGAAACAACAGCGGAAAAGGTCGAAGGCACCATCAACCAGACCATGGCCCGCACCGTGGCCGGGCTTGAAGCCAGCACCGAAAAGGTCGAAGACACCATCAATCAGACCATGGCCCGCACCGTGGCCAATCTGGAAAGCAGCGCCGAAAAGATCGAGGAAACCATCAATTCGCGCATCGTTCAGGCCGCCGCCAACATGTCCAGTGACGTCACCGAGAGCGCAAATCGCATGGACTCCTCCGTCCGCGCCGCCCTGGAAAAGATTGCCGAGGTCGCCGGACGCTTCGAATCCCTTGTTCGTATCGACGCCACCCAGACGGCCACGGAACTGGGGAACAAGGTCGAGCAGATCAATACCACCCTCGAACAGAAGACCGGCGAATTTGCCCATCTGGTGGATCAGAAATCCGCCGAACTGGCCAATGTGCTGGGCAACCATTCCAACATTCTGAGCGAGGCCCTGCAGGCCAACGCCACCGAGGCCCAGAACATCATGGCTACCACCTCGTCCCGCATGATGAGCGATGTTACCGGTGCCCTGGAGAAGCTCAACGAATCCAATGCCCTGCTGCAAACGGTTCTGGATGCTGCCACCGGCAACCTGGCAACGCTGGAAAACAACGTGGCCAGCCAGACCGCCAGCTATTCCAACACGGTTCGCGATGCCCTGGGCAGCACGGAGCAGGCCGGCAAACTGGTTTCCGAACATGTTCAGGCCATGCAGGCCACCATCCGGTCCATGATGGAAGAATTCTCCACCATGGTCGGCAAGCTGGACGGGGAAACGGCCAATATCGATCGTGCCGCCCAGAACCTTACCAGCGCCTCCAACAGTTCCCTGGAAGCGGTCGAAGCCCGCAAGGAAGCCATGGACGCCCTTGCCGCCGGGTTCACCGCCCGCGCCGACGATATCGACAACCGCCTGCGCTCCTTCGCCCAGTCTATCGCCGACACGGTCAACGAAACCGAACAGCGTCTGGTCGTTGCCCGCAACGCCATGGATGAAGCCCTGCGCACCACCACGGACAAGGTTGCCGAAAACCTGCATTCCCTTTCCCAGGTCGCCAGCACCGAGGGCGAACGCACCAGCGGTGCCCTGCAATCCACGCAGGAGGCCATGCTGTCCGAAATGCAGCAGGCCCTCGCCGATGCCACCCGTCGTTTCAACGAAACCGCCCAGGCAATGCAGGATACGGCCCGGCAGGTGGGCAACGAACTGGAATCCACCCGCTCCGAACTGCAGCGCGGCTTCCTGGAACTGCCCGAGGAAACCAAGGCCAGTGCCGCCGCCATGCGCTCGGTGGTCGCCGAGCAGATCGAGGCCCTGAACGAGTTGAACAACATCGT
>JALWTJ010000234.1 GCA_027082895.1 Hyphomicrobiales bacterium
GGGGTTTCCTGCCTTCCGCCTCCAGGCGGGCGCGGTCGGCGTCGGAAAGCTTCAGGGCCGCCCGGTCATAGACGGGGGGGCGCCCCAGGGCGCGGGCGCGCGCACGTTTGCGGGCCAGTTCATCCGCCGTTTCATAGCAGGGATAAAGGCGCCCCTGCTCCAACAGGTGGTCGCGGGCTTTTTCGTAAAGGGCAATACGTTCCGACTGGCGGGCAAAAATGTGCGGGTGGATCCCCAGCCAGTTCAGATCCCGAACAATGGCATCGGCATATTCCCGGGTGGAACGTTCCGTGTCCGTATCATCGAACCGGAGCACGAATTGCGCTTTGTTGGCCAGAGCGAACAGCCAGTTGTAAAGGGCCGGGCGGGCGTTCCCCAGATGCAGCAGACCGGTGGGGGATGGGGCAAATCGAACACGCATCATCAACGCCCCCTCCGGTCGCGGTAACCGTTGGTGATGGGATATTTGCGGCCGATGCCAAAGGCCTTGCGGGTCAGCTTGACCCCCGGCGCCGCCTGCCGGCGCTTGTACTGAGCAATATAGATCAGGCCCTCGATCCGCTCGACCAACGCCCTGTCAATGCCCGTGGCGGCCACCTCCGCCACCGACCTTTCCTCCTCCACCAGCCCCTTGATGATAGCGTCCAGTACCGGATAGGGAGGCAGGGAGTCCTGATCCGTCTGATCGGGGCGCAACTCGGCACTGGGGGCCTTGTTGATGATGGAATCGGGAATGACCTTGCCCCCTGGCCCCAGACAGTCCCCGGGCATATGGGAGTTGCGCCAGTCGGCCAGATGATAGGCCTGCATCTTGAGCAGATCCTTGATCGGGTTGAAGCCCCCGTTCATGTCCCCGTAGATGGTGGCGTAACCCACCGCCATTTCCGACTTGTTGCCGGTGGTCAGCAGCATGGAGCCCATCTTGTTGGAAACGGCCATCAGCAGCAGCCCGCGCATGCGGGACTGAATGTTTTCCTCGGCAATGCCCGGCTCCCGCTCCTCGAACAGGGGCGCAAGGGAGGCATTGGCCGCCTCCACCGGCTCCCCTATCGCGATCACGTCATAGTGGATGCCCAGCCGGGAGGCGCATTCGCGAGCGTCGGCCAGGCTTTCGGGGGAGGTATAGCGATAGGGCAGCATGATGGCATGGACATTGTCCGGCCCCAGGGCATCGGTGGCCATGGCGGCCACAAGAGCGGAATCGATTCCCCCCGACAGGCCCAGAACC
Source organism: Hyphomicrobiales bacterium (assembly GCA_027082895.1). GTDB lineage: Bacteria > Pseudomonadota > Alphaproteobacteria > Rhizobiales > Devosiaceae > DROE01. Next base: position 1,229 of record JALWTJ010000234.1, read on the forward strand.
ACCTTCGTGAAACCGTTCTTTCGCACATAGTCACGCAGCCCCAGCACGCAGGCACGCCACGGCGCTTCGTCAACGGAAACAAGGGACGTGTTCGTTCCCTGTATGCAGGAATAGGTGCCGTTGCGCTGTTCCCAGCGGGAAACGACCAATTCGCTTTCAAAGGATGTGGCCTCAAGGACCAGCTTTCCGCTCGCTTCCATGCCGAAAGAGGCGCCATCGAACACCAGTTCGTCCTGCCCCCCCACCTGGTTGAGATAAAGCAGGGGCAGGCCGGTTTCGGCAATCCGCTGCCGGACCACATCGAACCTTTCGGCC
>JALWTJ010000235.1 GCA_027082895.1 Hyphomicrobiales bacterium
GCGTGTCTGTTTCTGATGGAATCAGGACCACACTCTATCTGTTTGATATTTCCGCACTTCTTGTCCGAAAACCGCTTCACACTTTTCGGGAAGTGCTCTATCCCGCCTGACGGCGCTGCCAGACAGTGCCGTCAGACCCGAAATCGAAAAAACCAGCCCGATTCCCGGGCCACGACGCCCTGGCACCCGTCACCCCACGCAAATCCGGGCTCCGCCCCCCAAAGCGCGCAGCGATCCGCACCCATTCATCCATGCAGGGCCGCCACCGTCTTCAGAACGGAAAATCCGTAAAGGGCCTCAAAACCCTTTTCCCGGCCATGGCCCGATTTACCCACGCCCCCGAACGGCAGTTCCACCCCGCCCCCGGCTCCGTAATTGTTGATGAACACCTGCCCGGCCCGCACGGCGCGGGCAAGGCGCATCTGGCGCGCCCCGTCCCGGGTCCAGACCCCGGCAACCAGCCCATAATCGGTGGCATTGGCAATTCTTACCGCTTCGTCTTCCGTTTCAAAACGGATCACCACCTGAACGGGACCGAAAATCTCGTCCTGGGCCAGCGTGTCCGAAGGGGTCGCCCCCGCCACCAGCGCCGGAGCCACATAATGGCCGCCCGACGGTGCATCATCCACGATCTTTCCCTGGGCCACAATCCGCGTATTGCCCCCCACCATGGACAGAAAACCGCCAACGATTTCCTTCTGCCGCCCTGAAATGAGCGGCCCCACGTTCAGGTCCCGCTCCGCCGGTCCCACCTGCAAATCGTTGTAGCGTTGCGCCATCATGTCCAGCAACCGGTCATAGATGCCGGCCTGCATCAGGATACGGGAGGACGCCGAACAGGTCTGGCCCGCATTCTGCACCCCCGCATTGACCAGAAACGGCAACGCTGCCTCAAGGTCCGCATCATCGAACACGATCTGCGGGGATTTGCCGCCCAGTTCCAGCGTGACCGGAACGATGTTTCGTGCCGCCGCCGCCTGCACCAGTTCCCCCACGCCCACCGACCCGGTAAAGGACAGGTGATTGACTCCGGGATGGGCCGTCAGGGCCGCCCCTGCCTCCTCCCCCAGCCCCGGCACAACGTTCAAAGCCCCGTCGGGCAACCCCGCCTGCCGGGCAATATCGGCAAAGGCCAGCGCCGTCAGGCACGCCTCCTCCGCCGGCTTGAGCACCGCCGCATTGCCCATGGCCAGCGCCGCCCCCACCGAACGCCCGATGATCTGCATCGGATAGTTCCAGGGCACGATATGCCCCGTCACCCCGTGGGGCTCGCGCAGGGTATAGACGGTATAGCCATCCAGATAGGGAATGGTTTCCCCGTGGATCTTGTCCGCCGCGCCCCCGTAAAACTCCATGTAGCGGGCCAGTGCCAGCGCATCGGCCCGCGCCTGGGTAAGCGGTTTGCCCACATCCATGGCTTCCAGCCGTGCCAGTTCATCGACCCGCTCCAGAACAAGAGCACCCATCCGGGTCAGGATGCGCCCCCGCTCCAGCGCACTCAAACGTCCCCATTCTCCCTCAAGAGCCCCCCGCGCCGCAC
>JALWTJ010000236.1 GCA_027082895.1 Hyphomicrobiales bacterium
AAGGCCTCCTTGTCCATGGGGGAGCCGGGACGCACATAGGCTGCAACATCGGCGATGGCCACCAGCAGCACATGACCGCCCGGATTGGTCGGATCGGTGTCTTCTTGCGCAAAGATGGCATCGTCATGGTCCCGGGCACTGGCCGGGTCGATGGTAATGAAGGGAATATGGGTCCAGTCTTCGCGTTTTCCGGGGCGGACAGGGGATGCGGAGCGGGCCTGTTCCAGAACAGCAGCGGGAAACCGGTGCGGTATGCCCAGTTCATGCAGGGCGATCATGGAAATGGATTTTTCCCCGTCCGGGTTGCCCAGGACATTGATCACCCGTCCCTCGGGAACCATCAGACGGGTTTTTGGGGCAAGTTCCACTTCCACCAGGTCCCTGTCCTTGGCGCCGTTCAGGTTGGCCCGTGCAATGGGGATTTCCTTCTGTTTGCGGTTGATCGGCACCAGAACGGCGCCCTTGGGGCCCTCATGCAGGATGCCCAGGCGTGGCCGCTCATGGTGTGTCAATACCTTCATGGGACGGGCCACATGGGACGCCTGTCCGCTGGTATCGGCAAGGATGCGTGCCAGAATGCGTTCACCTGGAGCGGGAACTGCCCGGTCGTTGCGCCGGGTTTCCACACGCACGAGGGGGGCGGGGCCGTCGGCTTCCTTCCATCCGGCGGGGATGGCCATCATCTGGTCGGCGGGGCAGTCCGGCAGAATATCCAGAACGGTAACGCGGGGGAGTCCGGTTCCTTTCCGCGATGGGCGCTTGTTCTTTCGTTTCGGTTCCGTCGGGGCGGGGCGATCCTTTTTTCTGCGCATGGGAGAAATCAGGCCGCACCGGCGGAGGAGGACTTGGCTGGGGTTTTCTTCTTTGCCGCTGTTTTCTTCGCCGCTGTTTTCTTGGCGGGCGTTTTCTTGGTGGTCGTTTTCTTGGTGGTCGTTTTCTTGGCGGGCGTTTTCTTTTTGGCAGGAGCCTTCTTCTTGCCGGTCTTTCCGGCCTTGGCGGCAATCAGTTCGAGGGCCTTTTCAAGGGTGACTTCCTCGGGGTTCATGTCCTTTGGCAAGGTGGCGTTGATCCGGCCGTGGTTGACATAGGGGCCATAGCGGCCGTCCTTTACCGTCACTTCCCCACCATCGGGGTGCTCACCAAGGGTTTTCAGGACCGTTGCCGCGCCCCGGCGCCCGCCTCCGGCGGCCTTGGCGGCCAGCAGGTCCACGGCCCGGTTCAACCCGACGCTGAACAGTTCGCTGGCGTCCGGCAGGTTGGCATAGGTGCTGTTGTGGCGCACGAAGGGGCCATAGCGGCCCAGACCGGCGGTTATCATCTTGCCGTCTTCGGGGTGTGGCCCCACCTCGCGGGGCAGGGAGAGCAGTTGAACGGCCTTGTCCAGATCCATGGTATCGGGCGCCCAGCCCTTTGGCAGGCTGGTGCGCTTGGCTTCCTTGCCTTCGCCCATCTGTACATAGGGGCCGAACCGACCCGATTTGAGAAGCACTTCCAGGCCGGTCTCCGGGTGCACGCCCAGTACCTTGTCCTGTCCGGCGC
>JALWTJ010000237.1 GCA_027082895.1 Hyphomicrobiales bacterium
CCGCCGGGCTCCGGGTCCATCAGGCGGTGCATGTGCACGATGAAATAGCGCATGTGTGCATCATCGACCGTGCTTTGCGCCTTGCTCTTCCAGGCGTCATAGGCCGTCGCATAATTTGGATAGACCCCCACGATGTCCACCTCGTCCAGATTCTTGAACCTGATGTCTCCTGGCTCCACCAGTTCGCCTCCGATCACCAGATGCAGCAACTGCTTGTCAGGGGTTTTGTTCATCGGGGAGTTCTCCGCTGTGTGTTGATGTGTCGGGACACCCATAAGTGGCGCGAAGGGCTGTGCCAAGGGGCTTTTTCAGTGATGGGTCACGAAAGGCCGCCAGTGCCCCGTGCCGGGTGTCGGGCTTGTTGAACACGGGAGGGCCGCAGCACACGTCTTCCAGTACCACCCCGCTTTCCTCCAGAATGAGACTGGCCGCGGCAATATCCCAGTCCTGCGCCCCGCGTCGCACCACCGCCGCATCCAGTTCGCCCGTCGCCACCTGCACCAGGCGATAGGCGAGGGACGGCAGGGAAGGGCCCCGCCGATAGGCAAGGCCGGTTTCTTCCAGCAGTCGGTGCACCGCTTCGGGAGCTGGCAGGATCGGGGGCTGGTGGCCCGAACGGGAGACGGCAAGCAGGTGGCCGTTCAGCCGTGCCCCGTTCCCCCGTGCCGCTTCGTAGAGTTCGTCCCGGGCCGGGGCATATACCACCCCCGCAATGGTGGCCCCCTCCTCGACGACGCCGATGCACACCGTCCAGCTGTCATCGCCCCGGATGAAGCCGCGTGTGCCGTCGATGGGATCGACAATGAACACCCGGCGCCGGGCGAGCCTGTCCGGATCGTCCGCCGTTTCCTCGCTCAGCCAGCCATAGTCGGGCCGGGCAGCGCGCAACGCCTGCATCAGGAACCGGTCCACCACCAGATCCGCTTCGGTCACGGGGGATGCATTTTCCTTGGACCAGGTGCGAATGTCGCGCCGGAAGAAACCCATGGCCATGACCCCGGCCGCCACGACCGCCGTCTTGATCATGCAAAGATCGTCATCTGAAGACATGAAGTTCAACAAGTCCTGGATGGTGGCGCTCCCCCCGGAAAGGGCATTGCAGAGCGGTGGAAATCTCACATGCCGGCTGGCCCGGATTCCCTGCATGCAAACGGGGGCAGCCGCTTTTCATGCAAGGGGCACGGGTGCACCGTCACAGGAGCCTTCCTATGGCACCCGTCCCCTTCTTGCAAGCACCGCCGGGACGCTCCCCGGTTCGGTTAAAATGCCCTTACGCCGGGTCAGACACTGCTAACCCTTTTCAGAACAAGAGAATTTTAACCCCATTTCTTAAGCCCATCTGAGGATCACTGGCCTAGGTTCAGGCCATAACAGGAGCCCGCCAAAAGAGGCTCTCGAAGTTGACAGTGAGGCATATCATGAAAAACGGACAAGGAGTTTTCGGCTCGAATGTTGTCCCCTTCCGCCTGCCCGACTTTCCCGGCCGGCACGCCCTGAGGGCGGCAAACGACGATTCCGCCCCATCCCG
>JALWTJ010000238.1 GCA_027082895.1 Hyphomicrobiales bacterium
GTTGGCAAAGGATCTGCAAGGCGTCTCACGCCGCATGCTGATCTGCGGCATGCATGTGCATGTGGGGATCGAAAACCCCGAATTGCGCATCGATGTGGCCAACCAGATTCCCTATTTTCTGCCCCATTTCCTGGCCCTGTCCTGTTCCTCCCCCTTCTGGCAGGGGCGCGACACGGGCCTGAGTTCCTACCGGCTGACCATCTTTGATAATCTGCCCCGCACCGGTCTGCCGCCGCTGTTTGCCTCATGGGGCGAGTATGAGCGCACCATCGCCACCCTGATCGACAACAGGCTGGTGGAGGATGCCACCAAGATCTGGTGGGATCTCCGCCCCTCCCATCGCTACCCGACCCTGGAAATGCGCATCTGCGACATTCCGACCCGGCTGGACGACACCATTTCCATTGCCGCCCTTTATGCCTGCATGGTGCGCATGCTGTCCCGCCTGCGCCGCGACAATCTGAGCTGGCGGCGCTACGAGCGCTTCCTCATCAACGAGAATCGCTGGCGGGCCCAGCGCTATGGCTGTTCCCGGGGCCTGATCGATTTCGGACGGGACACGGTGGTTGACTATGCCGAACTGCTTGAAGAAATGATCGAGCTTGTCCGGGTGGACGCCGAAGAACTGGATTGCGTGGAGGAGGTGGCCCGCACCCGGGACATCGTCCGGCGGGGCAATTCGGCCACCCGCCAGCGGGCAGCGTTCGAAAAGGCCCGCGCCGATGGTGCCAGCGAGGAAGAAGCCGTGCGCGCCGTGGTGGACTTTCTCATTGAGGAAACCGTCGCCGGCATCTGATTTTCTCTTTCATTGAAGCGAAAAGGGGCATGGCAGCGCGCGCATCCCCGCTCCGGACCGGACTCAGCTGTCCGAACTCTTTTCGCGCAGGAAATTGATGATGCCGGAAAAGTCCTTTTCCGCTCCCCCCTGCTCCAGAAACGCCTCGTAGAGCTGGCGGGCATGTTCCCCCAATGGTGTTTCCACCCTGCTGGCATCGGCTGCGCCCTTTGCCAGCCGCAGGTCTTTCAGCATCATGGCGGCGGAAAATCCGGGCGCATAACCATTGTTGGCCGGGCTGGCGGGCACCGGGCCGGGAACCGGGCAATAGCTGGTCAGGGACCAGCACTGCCCCGAGGCCTTCGAGGAAATGTCGAACAGGGTCTGCCGGTCCAGCCCCAGCCCGTCCGCCAGGTTGAACGCTTCACTTACCCCGATCATGGAAATGCCCAGCAGCATGTTGTTGCACACCTTGGCCGCCTGTCCATTGCCGCTTCCCCCTGCATGAATCACGTTGCTGCCCATGGCATCGAGCAGGGGCCGCGCCTTTTCGAAGGCCTGCCGTTCGCCCCCGCACATGAAGGTGAGGGAGGCGTTTCGTGCCCCCATGATCCCTCCTGAAACCGGTGCGTCCAGCATGTCGATGCCCGCTTTTGCAGCCCGGGCGCTGATGGCGCGGGCCTCGGCCACGTCAATGGTCGAGCAATCAAGGATCAGGTCGGGCAGTTCCCCTTGTTCCAG
>JALWTJ010000239.1 GCA_027082895.1 Hyphomicrobiales bacterium
GGTGGACACGGCCGGCCGAATGAACTGCATGGTATCATAGATGCCCAGACCTGCCGTCACCACACCCCCCGGCGAATTGATGTACATGGCAATTTCCTTCTTCGGATTGTCCGACTCCAGAAACAGAAGCTGCGCCACGATCAGGGAGGCCATATTGTCCTCCACCACACCGGTCACGAAAATGATCCGCTCCTTGAGCAGCCGGGAAAAGATGTCATAGGCACGTTCCCCCCGGTTGGTTTGCTCCACAACCATGGGCACAAGGTTCATGTAGGTTTCAACGGGGTCTTTCATCAGGGGGTCTCCAGAAGGGGAAAGATGCGAATCATGTCGCAGGGTGGCAAAACGGTTCCGCCAATTCCAATCGGCGCCGGGTTAATATCGAGTAAAGCCTATTTAGGCGCCCGCCCGCGCACCCGCAAGCCCGCAGCAGGCCGGATCGGGCGGCACGGTAAATGCCCCATGCCCGCCCTTTGCGACGGCAATATGTTCATTCCGCCTTTCTCCCTTCCGGCACCCCGATACCCCGTTGACATATCCGGGCAACCTCGCGCTGGAACCCGCCCCCATTTGCCGCTAGGTTTCCCCCATGATTCACACACCCCCTTTCCGCATCGAAGCGGCCACGCACCAACTGGATTGCAATCCCTCAAATCCCCGGTTCGTTCAGGATCCTTACGCCCTGTATTCCCGGATGCACGACACCGGCCCCACCCTGTTCTGGAAACAGTACGGCCACTGGTGCTTTGGCGGCTGGAAGGATGTCAACGCCCTGCTGCGCGACAAGCGCTTTGGCCGCCAGATCCTGCATCTGGCCAGCCGCGAGCAACTGGGCTGGCCCGAACCCGAACCCCACCTGACCAACTTTTACCGGAGCGAAAAGCATTCCCTGCTCAATCTGGAACCCCCGGCCCATACCCGCCTGCGCCTGCTGGTCAACCGCGCCTTCGTCTCCCGTCAGGTCGAGCAGTTGCGCCCGGAAGTGGAACAACTGGCCCATGACCTGATAGACGGTTTTGAAAATGACGGGAAAAGCGAACTGCTGGCTTCCTATGCCACCCCGATCCCGATTTATGTCATAACCCGCATGCTGGGGATCGACACCGCGTTCGGACCGGACCTTCTGGACTGGTCCCACAAGATCGTGGCCATGTACATGTACGGCCGCACCCGCAGGGACGAAGAAATCGCCAACCAGGCCGCCCGGGAATTTTCCGACTTCCTGCAGAAGTTGATCGACAAGCGGCGCAAAAATCCCGGCACGGATCTGTTGTCGCACATGATTACAACAGAAGCCAAAGGCGAACATCTGAGCGACGAGGAACTGATTTCAAGCACCATCCTGCTGCTCAATGCCGGTCACGAGGCCACGGTGCACCAGACCGGCAATGCCATCAAGACCATCCTGCAAAGCGGTCTTGATCCTGAAAGCCTGTTTTCCTCGGAACAGCAGACCGCCGCCACCATCGAAGAATGCATCCGCTTTGATGCGCCACTGCACATGTTCACCCGCTATGCCCTTGAGGACGTGGAACTGGACAACGGCATTTCCCTGAAATTCGGCGATGAAATCGGCCTGTTGCTGGCCTGCGCCAACAATGACCCGGACCGTTTTGCCGCACCGCGCACCTTCGATCCCTTCCGAAAGGACAATGCCAATGTCACCTTTGGCGCCGGCATTCATTTCTGCATCGGCGCCCCCCTGGCCCGGCTGGAAATGCAGGCCGCAACAAAGGTGCTGTTCCAGCGCCTGCCCGGCCTGCGCCTTGCCGAATCCCCGCAATATGCCAGCACCTACCATTTCCATGGATTGGAAAAGCTTCATGTCAGCTGGTAGGAAACAGCCCTTGCCCCTTCCGCCACCAAGAATCGTCCCCGCGTCCGACCGGCACCTGCAAGCCATCATCTGTTTGCTGCACAATGACTTTTTGGGGGCAACCCGGGAGTCGACAAACGGCAATTCTGCCCCCTATCAGCAGGCATTTGATGAAATGAAGAACGACCCGAACAACAATGTATATGTTGCCGTTCTCCCGGGAAACGGCCCGGATACGGAAAGGGTCGTTGCCTGCTTTCAACTGACATTCATTCCCGGCCTTTCCCTGAACGGCTGCACGCGGGCGCAAATCGAGGCGGTGCGTGTTCATCCGGATTTTCGCAATAAAGGGCTGGGCAGGTCACTGTTTGATTTTGCCATCGCACGAGCCAGCGCAAGAGGGTGCGGGCTGATGCAACTCACCACCAACAATGCCCGCACCGGTGCCCACCGATTCTACGAACAGCTGGGATTTGTTTCCACCCACACCGGCTACAAACTGGTCCTGTAAAGCTGACCCAAATCAAAAACTGCCCGGGACCGGGTTTTCCTGTTGCCGGGCATTCCCGACCATGCTCCAGCTTTGCCCGGGCTGCGCCTTTTCAGAGCGCCTCTCCATGCCAATTCCCACCATTCCCGTGGACTGGAACAATTACAGATCATCAAGTAGATTGTGACGGGCAGGATCAGTTTTGCAGCCGCATCAATTGTTGCGTGCGAGCCAGATCTTTGGGGCGGCCAAACAGCCTGCCAATTTCAATCAACTCCGGGGCACAGGGAACAAAAACATCCACACCGCCCAGCGCCTTTGGCTCCCGGGTACGTGGCAATATGTCGTGCCATCCCTGCGCCGTTCTCGCCTTCAGTTCAGCCATGAACTCCACGGGAATGGCCGGGTTCTGCCATTGAAAGAAAGCCCGGGAACGAAACAGTTCCGCGCCATCGACACTTTGAGTTTTCAGATCCAGACGCTGCAACAACCTGCATGCATCTTCAAAGCTCACGAGAACATCAATGTCCTTGAGCGTTTGCATGGGCACCCCATGGGCCAAGAACGCCGCCCCGCCAATCAGCCACCAATCATCGCGCGCGCCCTGCAGCGCCCCGATCAACTGCGCAAGACTGTCGGTCAAATCAGAACCCATCATCACGTGAATTCACCAACAACATCACCAATCAGATCCACCAGATCCTCCGCAATCATGCCGGTCCCGCCATAAGCCTCCCCGGCCGCTCCGTGCATATGGACCCCGGCGCAGGCGGCTTCCCATCCCGACATTTTCTGAGCCAGCAATCCCCCGATGATCCCCGCCAGCACGTCGCCCGACCCCGCTGTTGCCAGCCACGCGGGGGCATTTGCGTTGATGGCGGCACGCCCGTCCGGCGCAGCAATCACACTGTCCGCCCCCTTGAAAACCACGCAGGCCCCGCTGGCATCCGCAGCCCCTCGGGCACGGGCCAGCTTGTCCTCTCCTTCATCTCCAAACAGGCGGGAAAACTCCCCCCCGTGCGGCGTCAGCACCACGTCCCGCCCGGGCAGCGCCCGGATGGCCGAAAAGAGCATCTCGGGGCACGCGGCAAAGGACGTCAGGGCATCCGCATCAAGTACGCATGCGGCACCACTTTCAAGAACCGCCAGAACCTTCTGCCGCGTTTCCTCCCCCACCCCGCATCCCGGCCCGATCACCACCGCGTTCTTGCGGCGATCCGACAAAATATCCTGCAACCCCGAAACATCCCGGAACGGAGACAGCATGATGGAGGTAACATGGCACGCATGAACCCTGAGCGCCGCCACGTCCCCCACCAGCGTCACCAGTCCCGCTCCGGCCCGTGCTCCCGCCTGCGCACTCAGCCGGGCCGCCCCGGTGGCCAATTCCAGCCCCGACACCACCACCAGATGCCCGCGATCAAACTTGTTGGCCTCCGGCTCCGGTTCCGGCAAGGCCCAAAGGCCGGGCCCGTTGCGAAACGTATCAAGTTCGATGTCTGAAAGAATTGATTGCGGAATCCCGATATCCACCAAGGTCCGCTGGCCGCAAAGCCGACGCCCCGGAAAAAGGAAATGCCCCGGCTTGAAACGGAAGAAGGTCACCGTGTGCGTTGCTGCAATGCAGGTGCCCCGAGGCCGTCCGGTGGCTCCATCCAGCCCACTGGGCACGTCAATGGCCACCACCGGACAGCCAAGCATATTCACATGCGCGATCAGCAGCGCCAGTTCGCCCCCCACATCCCGGTCCAGCCCGGCCCCCAGCAGCCCGTCAATCACCAGATCGGCATCAAAGCCGGGGCGCGCCGCCCCGACCGGTCCCTGCCAGCGGGAAAAATTTGCTGCCGCGTCCCCCTTCAGCCTGTCAGTGGAACCAAACGCCAGCACCCGCACAGGCCAGCCCTTTTCCTGCAACAACCGCGCCACCACATAGCCGTCGCCCCCATTGTTGCCCGGCCCGCACAACACCACGGTCCTGCACGGTGCAAAGGCGGCAGCAACCGCCTCCACCACCCCCCGGCCGGCATTCTCCATCAGTTCCAGCGAAGGCACCCCGGCGCGGACCGCCAGTGCGTCCGCCCGTGCCATCTGGGGCGGGGTCAGCAGTTCCACATGCGTTTTTTCGGTCCCTTTTGCCATCCGATTGCTCCCCTTCCGGCACACCTTATCTTAGAGCGCGTCCCGGAAAACGGAACAAAAAAGAGGGCCGCCAGCAATGGCAGCCCCCAAAATGCGTTCAGATCAGGAAAGGATCAGTCGTCGTCTTCCTCGTTGACCAGCTTGAACAGTTCTTCCCGGCTCATTTCCACTTCGCTGGTTTCCGCCAGTTCCGTCACGAAGGTGACCACCTTGTTTTCGAATACCGGTGCCCGCAACCCGGCCAGCGCCTGCTTGTTCTTCAGGTAATAGTCATAGACTTCCTGCTCCTGACCAGGGAAGCGCTTGACCTCGGCAATCAGGGCCTGCTGGTGCTCCTCGTCCGTTACCTCGATATTGTTGACGTTGCCGATTTCGGCCACCACCAGGCCCAGCCGGACCCGGCGCTCGGCAATCTTTCGGTACTGCTCACGCGCCTCTTCTTCCGTGGTTCCCTCGTCCGCGAACGACTTGCCGCTCTGCTCCAGCTCCTGCATCACCCGCTGCCAGATGGCCTCGAACTCGTTGTCCACCAGCTGCTGGGGCAGGTCGAACTTGTGTCCCTCGTCCAGTGCATCCAGCACCAGCCGCTTGACCCGCTGGTTCGACAGGTTTTCGTCATTGATCTTGATCTGGGTTTCCACCATGTCACGCAGCGCCTTGACATTTTCCAGACCCAGCTTCTTGGCGAACGCGTCGTCAAGTTCCCCTTCCTTGGGCGTATCCACATGCAGGATCTCGACATTGAAAACCGCTTCCTTGCCCGCCAGTTCGGCGGTGGAATAATCCTCGGGGAACGTTACCTTGACGTCCTTGGTGTCCCCCTTCTTCAGCCCCACGAGCTGTTCCTCGAACCCGGGAACATACTGACCGGAACCCACGATCACATGGGCATGGTCGCTGCTGCCCCCTTCGAAGGCTTCTCCGTCGATCGTGCCGACAAACTTCATGCCGACCCGGTCACCATCCACGATCGCGGCCCCTTCCGGCTTTTCCTCATATTCGCGCTGCTCGCGAAACAGGCGGGCCATTTCCTTCTCGATGACCTCCTCGGAGACCGGCACCACCGGTTTTTCGATCTTGATCGTCTTGAAGTCCATCAGCTTGACCTCGGGCAGAACCTCGTAGGAAACCGTGAACTCGAGATCGGCTTCCCCCGAAATCACCCGGTTCAGGATGCCCTGGTCCTCGCTCATGTCCACCTTGGGCTGCATGGCGGGCTTTTCATTGCGCTCCTCAAGGGTCTGCTGGATAGAGGCGTTCATGGCCTCCTGCATCACCTCGGACATGACCGACTGCCCGTAAACGGATTTCAGGTGGGACATGGGCACCTTGCCCGGACGAAACCCCTTGATGTTGGCCCGGCTTTTCAACTCGGCGAGTTTTGCATCCTGGCGTGCAATCAGATCGCTGGCGGGAATGACCATTCCCAGTTCGCGCTGCAAGCCCTTGTTGAGGGTTTCTGTCACTTTGAGAGACTCGGTTGCCATCAGATTTATTCCGTCACTGTTTCAGTTGGAACGACATCATTGCCGTCCCCAATTCAATTCACATGCGGACAGCCGAAAAACGGGCCGCCACGTTTTGGTGCGGGTGGAGGGACTTGAACCCCCACGCCTTGCGGCACAAGAACCTAAATCTTGCGTGTCTGCCAATTTCACCACACCCGCCTGAACGCCAGAGGCGCACAGATTCGCCAGCCACCGCACTCCCGGCCCCGAATGGGCCTTGCCGCCCACCAATCTGCCTCAAAGCCCGTCTTCCGGCGCGCCGCGCTGAAATTTTGCGCCGGTCTATCGCGAATTGCACACGCAGTCAAAAGATAAAACGCCCCCCTTCTGCCCGGCAATGCCATCAAGCCCCCCCCTGCAC
>JALWTJ010000240.1 GCA_027082895.1 Hyphomicrobiales bacterium
TCACCATGTGCATCATGCCATGGGCGGACAGGGGATTGTCCCAGGTAAAGGCCTTGTCGATCCTTGCCGCGCTGCCGTCCTCGGCAAGGCACAGATCTTCCGGCCCGCGCGGATAGCCCAGATGGGGCCCATCCAGGGGGGCGCCGGGGGTCACCTTGCAATGGGGTACCGGATGGGCTTCCACCGGCTTGGGATAGGTGGGCTTGAAACGGAAGCCACCGGGCACCTCGACCGAGCCGAGCAGGATCTGCAGCATGTGCAGGGCACGGCAGGTCTGAAAACCGTTGGAATGGGCGGAAATGCCCCGCATGGCATGGAAGGAGACGGGACGGCCGATCATCTTGTCGTGCTTTTGTCCCTTCCAGTCCGTCCAGGGCTGGTCGATGGTAATTTCTTCCTCGAACGCCACGTGAGCCAGTTCGGCGGCAATGCGCCTTATGGTATCGGCGGACACGCCGCACCGTTCGGCAACATTTTCGGCGGCGTTTTCCTCCGACAGGTATTTTTCCGCCAGAAGCTGGAATACCGGACGGTAGGTAACACCCTTCACTTCGTGGATCTTGACGAGGTCCGGGGTCACCCCCTTCCTGTCGAAGGCCACCGGCTTGCCGGTCTTGCGATCCATGACCTGCGGCTTGTTGTTGCGACCGCGCAGAAACAGGCCGTAATCCTCGGATTCCGGGTCGTCATTGACCAGGAACGGGGCGTTCGTGTAGCGGATCAGATAGTCCAGATCCACCTTGCCGGCCTTGAGAAGCTCATGAATGATGGCAAGGATGAACAGGCCGTCGGTGCCCGGGGTGATGCCCACCCATTCGTCGGCCACCGCATTGTAGCCCGAGCGGATCGGGTTGACGCCGATGATCTTGGCCCCCCTCTCCTTGAGGCGGCCGATACCCATCTTGATGGGGTTGGAATCGTGATCCTCGGCCACCCCGAATATCATGAACAGCCTGGTGCGTTCCCAATCCGGCGCGCCGAATTCCCAGAATGCGCCCCCCATGGTGTAGATACCGGCGGCAGCCATGTTGACGGAACAGAACCCGCCATGGGCCGCATAGTTGGGGGTGCCATAGGCCTGGGCCCACCAGCCGGTCATGGACTGGGACTGGTCCCGGCCGGTGAAGAAGGCCAGTTTTTCCGGCGCTTCCTTGCGCAGAGGTGCCAGCCAGGAAACGGCCGTTTCCATGGCCTCTTCCCAGCTGATTTCCTCGAACTGGCCGCTGCCGCGGGGGCCGACACGCTTCATGGGTGCCTTGAGGCGGGCCGGGGAATAATGCTGCATGATCCCCGCGGATCCCTTGGCGCACAATACACCCTTGTTGACCGGGTGATCCTTGTTGCCCTCGATATATTTCACCTTGCCGTTCTTCAGGTGCACGTTGATGCCGCAGCGGCAGGCGCACATGTAGCAGGTGGTGTGCCGGATTTCGTCGGACACATCCGGCGACGTATCCAGTTGAGGCTGGCTTGAGAGTGACATGAAATGGTCCCGTAAACTG
>JALWTJ010000241.1 GCA_027082895.1 Hyphomicrobiales bacterium
GGCTCCATGGTACCGGGCAGCCCGAAACCATCGGCAAGGCGGTTTCCAGCGGGTGTGTCCGTCTGCTGCATCAGGACGTGATTGATCTTTACAACCGGGTGCCCGATCACACGCCGATCGTGGTTCTTTAGGGGGTTCGGTTTCCTTAACGGGCAAAATTTCCCTTTTCGCTCAAATCAAGGACGCTCATCCTTGTGGCCCGCTTCCGGAAATGTTTTCCGGGGGCGGGTTTTTGGCGTTCCCGCCGCGCGGAATTGGTAACCTGACAATTTGCTGACAATTGCGTAACGGCTGTGTCATGGCCTGCCTGATATAGCGGAACAACATTCTGTTGTTTCAGTCAGTTATCAGGCAATCATCATCATGCAGAGCCTATCGGAAAAGGTGCGGGTCTGGGATCTTGCGACCCGGCTTTATCACTGGTTGCAGTTTCTCCTTGTCATGGGAGCCCTGCTGATCGGATTTTTTGGTCCCGAATGGTTTCTTGATGCCCATGTCTATGCCGGATACGGGGTGCTGGCACTGATCGTGTTCCGGCTGGTATGGGGATTTGCCGGGTCCACCTACAGCCGGTTTTCCAGTTTCATCTTTTCGCCGCGGGACATCCTTTGTCATGTGCGTGGTGTGCTCAAGGGCCGGCCGTCCCATCATCTGGGGCACAATCCTCTCGGGGCGCTGATGGTGTTCGCGTTGATCGGCGTGCTGCTTCTGATGCTTGGCAGCGGGCTGGTGGTGCTGGGGGGCGTGGAAAACCAGGGGCCGCTGGCCGGTTTCATCGGGTTTGACCTGGGGGTCCGGGCGCGGTTCGTGCACAAGGTTTTTGCCTATCTGCTTGTGGGCATGATCGTGTTGCATGTGATGGGCGTGGTTCTTGAGAGCCGGTTGAGCGGGTTCTCGCTCGTCCGTTCCATGTTCGATGGCAATAAACCCCGTCCGGACATCGTTCATGCTGCCGGTGACGGATTTGAACCGGCCGGGAACGCCGATGACATGGCCGGTAATGCCCACCCATTGCCCGATGTACCTGCGCGAACTGGCCGGGCCATTCTGGCCGTGATCGTATCAGGGGCCGTGATCGTGGGGGCGGGGGTTCTGGGCAGTGCCGTGCCTGCATCCGGGTTCATTGACCTGCCCTCCAATGACAATTATTCGTCCGAATGCGCGGAATGTCACATGCTGTACCATCCCAGCCTGCTGCCACGGGATTCCTGGCTGAAGCTGATGGCCAACCTGGAAGATCATTTCGGGGAGGATGCCAGTCTCGATGACAGTGTGACACAGGACATTGCCAACTATCTGAGCACCTATTCCTCCGAAGCCTGGGACACGGAGGCGGCCAATGAATTGCGGACGGTCGATCCGCAAAAACCCTACGAGATCACGGCGACCCCCTTCTGGAAAAGGACTCACGCCAGGATCGATCCCACCATTTTTGAAACGCGCCCCGTTCTGAGCAAGGGCAATTGTGCTGCCTGTCACTGGGACGCGGAATCGGGACGGTTTGCCGATCAGAAAATCGAGATTGCCCATGGGCAGAAATAAGCGAAAGGACAAAACTATCATGATCAAAAAAGCACTTGTGCTGAGCGCCCTGCTGGCGTTCTCGGCCGTACCGGCCCAGGCGGATCCGCGACAGGATATTCTGGACCAGCTGGCTGTCGAGGCCAGCGCTGCGGATGCCAATTTTTCCGGGTTTTCGGCGGCCCGGGGTGAAAAGCTTTTCCGTACAAAGTTCGGCACCGGCAAGCCGGCAACGCCTTCGTGCACGTCCTGCCACACTGAATCACCGCGCAATGTGGGGGAAACCCGTGCGGGGAAAGCTATTGATCCGGTTGCCGTTTCGGTCAATCCGTCCCGGTTCACGGATCCGGCAAAGGTGGCCAAATGGTTCCGGCGCAATTGCAAATCCGTCATCGGGCGGGAATGTACGGCCCTGGAAAAGGGCGACTACATCACGTTCATGATGACTCAGTGAGGAGAATGAAATGCGTAATCTGATCAAACTGACGACCGCCCTTTCGGCATCTGCTGCCCTGGTGGTTGGTATTTTCGCGGTTGGGGGAACGCTGGCCCAGAGCCAGCAAGCCCCCCAGCCCCAGACAAAGTCCGCGGACCAGACCGGGCAGCCTGCCCAGACCGGACTTGTGCAGATTGGTGAAGTTCTGGATGGGCAGGCCCTGTTCAAGACCGAATGTTCAGACTGCCACTTTGCCTATCCCGCCAACTTCCTTCCCTCTGCCTCCTGGCAGGCCATCCTGTCCAACTTGTCGGACCATTTCGGGGAGGATGCCAGCCTTGATCCGGATGTGGCGTCGGCCATTGAAGGGTACCTGGTCACCCATTCCAGCAATCCGGCCGGGCTTGACGTGAACAATCCGCCGCTGCGGATAACGGGGTTGAGCTGGTTCCGCCGCCAGCACAGCGAAGGGGAAGTGGGTTACATGAAGCGCACGCGCAATGTGAAAACCATGTCCGACTGTCTGGCCTGTCATGTGGGCTGAGGGAGCGGTTGCGTTCGGGGATCCTGTCCTGTTTTGACCCCCGGACGCCATTTGTTCATACTGGCCCACAACGAATTGGGCGGCTCGCCGACATTTCGGTGGGCCGCCTTTTGGTTTGCAGGTTGCAAGCCGGAGGGGAGGCAGGGCAGATGCTTGCTTTTTGGCTGCCGACAGGCCGGCGACGGGTAACGGTGCGCTCCTCAGGGCAGGCGGGCGATCCGTTCCGTCAGCAGGGTGAAGAAGCGTTCTGAATCGATGGTGCGCAGAAAGGTGACATTGGCGGGCCGGTCGGTCACGCCCCAGAAGTCGGCAACGCTCATGCCCCGGGTCAGGTCGCTGGCCACCTCGATTTCCACGTTGATCCGGCGGCCGGTGAACATGTCCGGTTGCAGCAGGTAGGCGATCACGCACGGATCGTGCAGGGGGGCGCCGTTCCAATTGTACTTTTCCAGATCGAAACGCTCCGAAAATGTGAGCATGGCATGGATGGCGTCCCCTGTTCTGTTGCCCAGCCCCTTGATGGCGGCCAGCCGCTGCCGGGTGGCAAGGGCCTGATGGGTCACGTCCAGCGGGATCATGGTGACGGGGGCCGCGCAATTGACCACGATGTCGGCGGCTTCAGGATCAACGTAGATGTTGAATTCGGCTGCCGGGGTGATATTGCCGCCCTCGAAATAGCCGCCGCCCATCAGCACGATCTGTCGGATCCGGCTGGCAATGGCCGGTTCGCGCACCAGCGCCATGGCGATGTTGGTCAGCGGTCCCAGGGCGCAGATTGTCACGGTCTTTGCCGGTTCCTGCATCAGGGTCTTGATCAGGAAGTCCACCCCGTGCATGTCGCGGGTCATGATGGAAGGGTCGGGCAGGTCCGGGCCGTCCAGGCCGGACTGGCCATGGACATGTTCGGCCGTGACCGGCGTGCGCCGGATGGGCCGGTCACATCCCGCGTAAACCGGGGTTTTGGTTTTTCCGGACAGTTCAACCACCTTGAGGGCGTTTTTCGTGTTCTGTTTCAGGCCCACATTGCCCGCCACGGTGGTGATGCCGAGCACTTCGATCTCGTCAGGACTGGCAAGGGCCAGCAGGATGGCCACGGCATCGTCCTGTCCGGGGTCGGTGTCGATGATGATCTTGCTGGGGAGATGGGGTTGGGCGTCGGTGGGCATGGGGATGGGCTTCTTTTCTTTTTCGGAAAGTTCAGGGGGCAGCTCCGCGGGCGCCCTGTATGCTGTATGCGCGGGGAAGTATGAGCATCGGAAAAACAGGTTTATGCCGTGTTCCTCTCCTGTGCAAGGTGTGGCGTTTGCGCGAAACCGGGACATGGGGGGCAGTTGCGCTGAATGGGAAAATTCCATGACACATTGTCCGGAAAACGCTATTGCGCCCGCAGCTGGTCGTGTGCTTTGCACAGGGGCGTGATCAGGCCGGTGAATGTGATCGAGCAGGAAAGTGCGTGAAATGGTACGGACAGTGAAAACCACTCCCTATCCCGACCAGAAGCCGGGAACGTCGGGCTTGCGAAAAAGGGTGAAGATTTTCCAGCAACCCCGTTATCTGGAAAATTACCTGCAATCGGTTTTCGATGCGGTCGAAGAAAAGGCGGGGGCTACGCTCGTTATCGGGGGGGATGGGCGTTACTTTCAGGATCATGCCACGAGAATTGCCCTTCGCATGGCGGCGGCCAACGGGTTCGGCCGCGTGATCGTGGGGCAGAACGGCTTGCTCTCCACCCCGGCGGCGTCGCACCTGATCCGGTGCAACGGGGCGCTCGGGGGGGTGATCTTTTCCGCCAGTCACAATCCGGGGGGACCAGAAGGGGATTTCGGCGTCAAGTACAATATCGCCAACGGGGGGCCGGCTCCCGAGCAGGTCACGGATCAGATCTTTGACAACAGCAAAGGGATTTCCCGGTTTCGGATCTGTGCACAGGATATACCGGATCTGGATCGGGTGGGAACGTTCGATCTGGCCGGCATGCAGGTGCAGGTGGTGGACCCGGTAGCTGATTATGCCGATCTGATGCAGAGTCTTTTTGATTTTGACGCGATCCGCTCCCTTTTCGATGGCGGCTTTACCATGTGCTTTGATGCCATGCATGCGGTCACCGGACCCTATGCCCATCGCATCTTCGAGCAGATGCTGGGGGCTGCGCCGGGCAGCGTGGTCAACGGGGTGCCGTTGCCGGATTTCGGCGGTGGGCATCCGGACCCCAATCTGGTGCATGCGCGCACGCTTTACGACGTGATGATGGGGGCGGATGCGCCGGATTTCGGTGCGGCGTCGGATGGGGACGGCGACCGGAACCTGATCATCGGGCGCGGCATGTTCGTTACCCCGGCGGATTCCCTTGCCATGCTGGCGGCCAATGCGCACCTGGCGCCCGGATATGCGCACGGCATTGCCGGGGTGGCCCGTTCCATGCCCACCAGTGCGGCGGCGGACCGGGTGGCCGCATCACTGGGAGTTCCCT
Organism: Hyphomicrobiales bacterium; assembly: GCA_027082895.1. Lineage (GTDB taxonomy): Bacteria > Pseudomonadota > Alphaproteobacteria > Rhizobiales > Devosiaceae > DROE01. The sequence goes on from JALWTJ010000241.1 coordinate 4,972, forward strand.
GTTTTGAAACGCCCACGGGGTGGAAGTTCTTCGGCAATCTTCTGGATGCGGGCACGGTCACCATCTGCGGAGAGGAAAGTGCGGGGACCGGCTCGAATCATGTGCGGGAAAAGGACGGGCTATGGGCCGTCCTGTTATGGCTCAATATTCTGGCGGTGCGCCGGCAGAGTGTTGCGGAAATTGCCCGGGAACACTGGAAGATCCATGGGCGCAATTATTATACGCGCCACGATTATGAGGAGGTGGACAGCACGGTTGCCCATGATTTTTACATACAGCTTCGGGATCGCCTTGGCGGGCTGGCTGGCGCCAGTGTCGGGGGAAAGACCATCGGCTGGGCCGATGAGTTTTCCTATGACGATCCGGTGGATGGCAGCTGCTCCACGGGGCAGGGGCTTCGGATCGGTTTTTCCGATGGCGGCCGTCTTGTGGTGCGGCTGAGTGGCACCGGGTCGGTGGGCGCAACCGTGCGCCTGTACATGGAACATTTCGAGCCCCGGGAGGGGAAGCTGGATGCGGACACGCAGCAGGTTCTTGCCCCCCTGATTGCCATTGCCGAGGAATTGACGGGGTTGCGCGCCGCCACGGGCCGACAGGAGCCCGACGTCATCACCTGAAGTGGTGCTTTCAAACAGCCTGTGCGGATTGTCGGCAAGGGGGCACCTTGCGCGTGTCACCTGCCGGGATGGCGGTTGAGTGCCGTTTCAGCCTGCGCCGCCACTGAAAAGGCGCAGCAGGGTCAGCACGGCAAAACCGGTGCCGATGAACAGGCACAGGGGGGAATAGATCTTGCGGTCCATGCTGGCAAAGGGTTCCTCGGGGGTCATCTGGCGCCATTTTTTTGTATATCCGGCAATGCCGCGCCCCAGAAAGACAAGGGTGAGAAGGGCGCCGCCCAGTGTCAGGATGGGGCTGGGGCCGGGATCGGTCAGGGCGAGGGCCCAGATGCCGGTGCCAAGAGTGAGCAGTGACACCAGAAAGCTCACGGGGCGCGGGGGCATCTTTTCGATGCCCTTGAACCCGGCCACGGTGCGGGCGAGGGTTTTCTCGTCCCTGACCGGATAGGTGGAGCCGAAGGCCCAGAGCATGTGCACCATGGCAATGGAGAGGAGGGGAATGAATACCAGCGAGGCAATTCCTGCAATCATGGGACAAGCACCGGGGTGGGAGGAAGTTGAACATAGATCGTCCGGCCCGTCTGCACCATGTTGGCGCCGGGCATTCTGCCCCTTGCAATGGCGGTGGCGAAACGGATGATGCCGGGACGTTTCATGCTGTTGATCAGATGGATCAGAACCGGGGATGTTGCAAG
>JALWTJ010000242.1 GCA_027082895.1 Hyphomicrobiales bacterium
TGCGGTTGTTATTATTGTTGCGGCCGCGCGAACGCTTGTTTTGCTGGTTGGATCTCATCGACTCTTTATTTCGCTGGATTTGCGTGAAAAAAACTTTCCGAATGCATTCAGATTCAGGTCCCGATTCCCCTGATGCGCATGTCCCGGCCCCTCCATGATCGAAGCATTGCCTGAGCTTGCGTCATGCCCCGAACCGCACCTGCCGGCCTGTACTTCAAAAGCTCACCGGCCTGCCCTGTTCTCAAACAGCCCGGGCCCTGTCCCGGAATGCATAATAGTGAGCGGAGTGCCAGACATGCCTTGGTGACCCTGTCACCATGCGCAGCCCCTGTTACCTAACCTGTTCGCCGGCCCTTTCCAAGCAAAAATTTCAAACGGGAACAGGTCCGGACCTGTTGTGCCCGCAACGACCCGGCATTGCGACTCACCCTGCCTCCTCCCCCATATTCTTGGTCAGGAGTTTGCCGGTAATGTGACAACCCGCCCATGCCGGTCCGCCGGGCGCCCGCTCATCCCCCATGATCGCGCGCCTCCACCATGCGATCCTGTCCGGACAGATCCCGGACCACACGCACATCGCCAAACCCCGCATCCCGGCACAGACGGGATACCGCCGCCCCCTGATCAAACCCGATTTCCAGCAACAGCACCCCCTGCCCGTTCAGCCGCTCTCCTGCCCCATCAATGATCTTCCGATAGGCGCAAAGTCCGTCCCCCCCTCCATCAAGCGCCAGCAGCGGATCATGCTCCCGGACCTCGCGACTCAACCCGTCTATTGCGGCGCGCGCAATATAGGGCGGGTTGGAAAGAATCAGGTCGAACCCCGTCTCTCCGACCGGCCCCCACCAGTCCCCTGCGCGCAGGTCCAGCCGCTCCAGCACCCCGTGGTCCGCAGCATTGATCCGCGCCATTTCAAGGGCACCGGCACTGATATCCACGCCCACGCCCATCGCATGGGGCACATTTACCAGAAGGCTGATGCCGATACAGCCCGACCCCACCCCCAGTTCCACGAACCGGACCGGAGACCGAGTCCGGCGCGCCCGGTCCTCGCACATGTCGCCACAGATACGGATTCCCCGCTCCACCAGCAGTTCCGTTTCCGGCCGCGGCACCAGCACATGTTCGCTCAGCCGGAAATCAAGCCCCATGAATTCCTTTTTTCCCAGCAGACGCGCAACCGGCTCCCCGTTCAGCCGCCGTGCGAGAAGATCAAGACATTCATGCTGCTGCTGCGAACCGATGGCCTGCCCGTCCACACGCACCAGCCCGGTTGCATCCAGTCCCAGCACGAATCCGCAGATCAGACGCGCATCCAGAAGACCATTGTCCAGCCCCGCCGCCCCAAGGCGCCGCCCCATCCGTCGCCAGAACGCCCCCACCGTCGGTGAGAGGCGCCCCGTTTCCGCTTCTTGCCCGCAATGCTCAGTCGCCATCGTCCATGGCCGCCAGCTGCATCGCCTGATGATCGGTAACAAGAGCATCGATCAGTTCGTCCAGACCATCCCCGGCAATGACCTTGTCCAGCTTGTAAAGGGTCAGACTGATCCGGTGATCCGTCACCCGCCCCTGGGGAAAATTATAGGTACGGATGCGTTCGCTCCGGTCCCCGGACCCCACCTGATCGCGCCGGGCATCGGCCCTCTCCCGGTCCCGCGCATTCTTCTGCTCCTCGTAAAGACGCGCCCGGAGCAGCTTCATGGCCGTGGCCCGGTTCTGGTGCTGGCTCTTTTCCGAGGCCACCACCACGATTCCGGACGGCAGATGGGTAATCCGGACCGCGCTGTCAGTGGTGTTCACATGCTGCCCCCCGGCCCCCGATGCCCGCATGGTATCGATTCTGAGATCTTCCGGGCGGATCTCCACGTCCACATCTTCCACGTCCGGCAACACGGCCACGGTTGCCGCCGAAGTATGAATACGCCCCGAACTTTCCGTGTCCGGCACCCGCTGTACCCGGTGCACCCCGCTTTCAAATTTCAGCCGCGCATAGGCTCCCACCCCGGTAATGGATGCAATGATTTCCCGGTATCCACCCATTTCCCCTTCATTCTGTTCCAGAACGCTCAGCTTCCAGCGCTTGAGTTCGGCATACCGCTGGTACATGCGAAACAGGTCGCCGGCAAACAGCGCCGCCTCATCGCCCCCGGTACCCGCCCGCAATTCGATGATGACACTCTTGTCATCGGCCGCATCCCGGGGCAGAAGCTGCAAACGGATCCGGTCCACCAGCCCGTCGCGCTGCTCCTCCAGTTCGGCCAGTTCCACCTCGGCCATTTCCGCCATTTCCCGGTCCTCGCCCGCCATCATTTCCCGGGCGTCCGCAATGGCGGCCAGCACTTTCTTGTAGGCCCTGACCGATTCGATCACCGGCCCCAGGTCCGCATATTCCTTGGCCAGCTTCACATAGGTATCCGGGTCCGGATTGTCCGCCATGCTGTTTTCCAGCCACACGAACCGTTCCTCCAGAGCATCCAGCCGTTCTTCGGGCAATTGTGCCATTTTCCATTCCCTGGCTGTTTGTGCGCCGATCCCACGGCCACGGTTTCAATAAAAAGAAGTCTCTAGACCGGCAAGTTCTGTTTTTCGGCCCATCCCACCAGCAGATCGCGAACATTCACGCCATTGCCCGACCCCCGGACCACTTTCATCACTGATTCCATGACCGGTTCAAGTTCCAGGTTCAAAATCATGTCCTTGATCGGGCCGATGGACGAGGGCCCCATGGAAAGGGACGTCATGCCGATGCTCATCAGCGCCAGCGCCTCGATGGGCCGCCCTGCCAGTTCCCCGCACATGGTCAGGGGCTTGCCATGGCGCTGCGCCGCCTCCACCACCTGCCGGATGGCCCGCAGACGCGGTATCGCGATGGGATCATAAGAGCGCGCCACCCGTGCATTTGCCCGGTCCGTCGCGGTAAGAAACTGGATCAGGTCATTGGAGCCGATGGAAATGAAATCCGCATATTCCAGAAGCTCATTCAGCTCGAACAGGATGGAAGGCACCTCGATCATGGCGCCCAGTTCCAGCTTTTCGGGCACCTGCCCCCCGCTGCGTTGCAGGCGTTCCACTTCCCGCTCGATCACCCCGACACAACGGCAGAATTCGCCCGTCTCGGTCACCATGGGCACCAGGATCTTGAGCGGGCGCCCCTGTGCTGCCTGCAACAGGGCCCGCACCTGGGTCCGAAGCAGACCGGGCCGGTCCAGCGCCAGACGCAGGGAACGCCAGCCCATGGCCGGGTTTTCCTCACTGGCTGAACGCAGATAGGGCACCACCTTGTCCCCCCCGATATCCAGCAGGCGAAACACGATCGGCCGCTCCCCGGCAACATCCATCGCCTCCCGGTACAAGGCCACCTGCTCGGCCAGCCGGGGCAGCTTGGATGCAATCATGAACTGCAATTCGGTCCGGAACAGCCCCACCCCCTCGGCCCCCGTCTTGCCAAGGGCGGGCAGGTCCGCCACCAGCCCCGAATTGTGCAGCAAGGAAATGCGCACCCCGTCCCGGGTCCGGGCCGGCAGGTCCCGCAAACGGGCGTATTTTTCCTGCCGCTTTGCCCGGAGCCGCAATTTCTCGACATAGGAAGCCTCAACATCCGGTGTCGGACGCAGGAAAACCCGGCCCTCCGCACCGTCCACCACCACATCATCGCCTGTTTCGCACATGGAAACGATCTGTTCGGCGTGCCCCACCGCAACGATTCCCAGGGAACGGGCGATGATAGCCACATGGGAGGTGGTCGCCCCTTCCTCCAGCACGATCCCGGCCAGCTTGCTCCGGTCATATTCCAGCAGTTCGGCCGGCCCCAGATTGCGCGCCACCACAATCGCATTGGCCGGCAGATCCCGTGTCTGGAAAAGCCCGCTGGCCCCCGTCAGCGCCCGCAGCAGCCGATTGGCCAGATCGTCCAGATCATGCAGCCGGTCCCTTATGTAAGGGTCGCTCTGGCGCAGCATGCGCGCCCGCGTGTTGTTCTGCACCCGCTCCACCGCCGCTTCAGCAGTCAACCCGCTTTCCACCGCCTCGCGCAGACGCCGCACCCAGCCCCTGTCATGGGCAAACATGCGATAGCTTTCCAGGATTTCGCGATGTTCGGAAGAGACCTGCATGTCCCCCGAATTGAACATGTCGTCAATGGAAACCTGCATGGCCTGAATGGCCCGGTCCAGCCGTTGCCGTTCCGCCGCCACGTCATCGGCAACGAAGTTGCGCACCACCACCCGCGGATCATGCAGCACCACATGGCCAATGGCGATGCCCTCGGCAAACCCCTCCGCCTCGAAGGAACGTGGCCGCCGCAGATCAATATCCGCCCCCGGCTTGATGAGGCTTTCAAATTCCGCGGTCGAGAGCATTTCCGCCAGAAGGGTGGCGGTGGTCATCAGGGCTTCGGCTTCCTCCTCCCGGAACGTGCGCTGGGCCAGATCCTGCACCACCAGCACCCCCAGCGTCTGCCCCGAACGCAGAACCGGCACCCCCAGAAAGGCATGGTAGCTGTCTTCCCCCGTTTCCGCCCGGTAGGCAAAGGCCGGATGGGAAGGCGCATCCTCCAGCGACAGGGGCTCCGCCTCCGCCGCGATCAGCCCCACCAGCCCCTCCCCCAGCCTCAGGGTGGTCATGTGCACCGCGTCCGGGTTGAGACCGTGGGTGGCAAACAGTTCCAGCGCCGCATCGTCCCGCAGAACGTAGAACGAGCACACTTCCGCCCCCATGGAATGGGCGATCAGATCAACGATCTTGTCCAGACGTTCCTGGGAACCCAGCGTTGCCGCCATGGTTTCGCGCAAGTTGCGCAACAATACCCGCGGGCCGTCAGCCATTGTGCTCATTGTGTCCGGCGTCCGTTTTTTCCGGACGCCCCTTTTCCCGATACCCGTAAACGGGCATCATCCCGCAAAAAGGCGGTTCATCCTTCCTCTTCCCGGTCCAGCCCGTAATAGGTATGCAGGGCACGAACCGCAAGTTCGGCATATTCCTCCGCGATCAGCACCGATGTCTTGATTTCGGACGTGGTGATCAGCTGGATATTGATGCCCTTCTCGCTCAGGGCCCGGAACATGGACGCCGCCACCCCCGCATGGGAGCGCATGCCCACCCCGATCACCGAAATCTTGGCCCCGCCCTTGGCCCCGGTGATGGTGTCATATTCGAACCGTTCCCTGTCCGAGGTGATAGCGTTCATGGCCCGGTCATATTCCGCATCGGGCACGGTGAAGGTAATGTCGGTCTGCCGGCCATCATCGGACACGTTCTGCACGATCATGTCGACCACGATCTGCTCGTCCGCCAGCGCACCGAACACCGCCGCCGCCACCCCGGGACGGTCCTTGACACTGCGAATGGTGATCTTGGCTTCCGACTTTGCCAGCGTAACCCCTGAAACGATCTGTTGTTCCACAATCTCATCCTCATCACATACCAGAGTGCCCGGCACCCCGGAATTGGACCCGTCCGGCGCCACCTGGGGAGCATCCGGATCGTCAAAACTGGAGCGTACCACCAGCCGGACACCCTTTGCCATGGCCAGTTCCACCGAGCGGGTCTGCAGAACCTTGGCCCCCAACGAGGCCATTTCCAGCATTTCCTCGAAGCTTATCCGGCTCAACCGCTGGGCGCGCGGTGCAATCCTGGGGTCGGTGGTATAGACCCCGTCCACATCCGTATAGATGTCGCACCGGTCGGCCCCCAGCGCTGCCGCCACCGCCACCGCCGATGTGTCCGAACCGCCCCGCCCCAGCGTGGTAATCCGGTTGAGGGACGAAATGCCCTGAAACCCGGTAATGACACATACCTGCCCCTCGGACAGGCGGCTCCTCAGATCATCGGATTCAATGGACTGGATCCGCGCCGCTCCGTGCACGTCGCTGGTGCGTACCGGCACCTGCCAGCCGGTAAAGGAGCGGGCCGAAATTCCCATGTCCTGAAGAACGATGGCCATCAGCCCAGCGCTCACCTGTTCCCCAGTGCTTACCACCGCGTCATACTCGCGCGCATCGTGCAGCGCGGAAGCTTCCTCGCACCATTTCACCAGCTGATTGGTGGTGCCCGCCATGGCCGACACGATGACAGCCACCTGATGGCCCGCATCCACTTCCCGCTTCACATGCCGCGCCGCATGCCGGATCCGCTCCAGATCGGCAAGGGACGTACCGCCGAATTTCATCACGATGAGAGACACGAAAGGCACTCCTTGACACGCCCGGTGGCCCCGGGACGACACCCGGAACGACTTGGGCGCTCACTTGGCACAAAGCGCGCCCGGTTTCAAG
>JALWTJ010000243.1 GCA_027082895.1 Hyphomicrobiales bacterium
AGCCTGCATGTTGCCGAAGGGTCCATTACCGGGCTGATCGGACCCAATGGCGCGGGCAAGACCACACTTTTCAACGTGATTGCAGGCGTGCTCAAGCCGTCGGGCGGGCGCGTGTTGATGCAGGGCGAGGACATCACCGGTCTGCCGCCCCACGAACTTTTTCACAAGGGCCTGTTGCGCACCTTCCAGATTGCCCATGAATTTTCGTCCATGACGGTGCGGGAAAACCTGATGATGGTGCCCGGCGGCCAGTCGGGGGAAAGGCTCTGGAATTCCTGGTTCGCCCGCGGGCGCATTGCCCGTGAAGAAGAAGAACTGCGCAAGAAGGCCGACGAGGTGCTCGAATTCCTGACCATCGATCACCTGGGTGACGAACGGGCGGGGAATCTTTCCGGCGGGCAGAAAAAACTCCTTGAACTGGGGCGCACCATGATGGTTGACGCCAAGATCGTCTTTCTGGACGAGGTGGGGGCAGGGGTGAACCGGACCCTGCTCAACACCATTGGCGATGCCATCATCCGGCTGAACAAGGAGCGCAACTACACGTTCGTTGTCATCGAGCACGACATGGATTTCATCGGGCGCCTGTGCGATCCCGTAATATGCATGGCCGAAGGCCGGGTACTGGCCGAAGGAACCCTGGCCGAGATCAAGGCCAATGAAGACGTCATCGAGGCCTATCTTGGCACCGGACTGAAAAACCGCGTCAAGAAGGAGGCAAGTGCATGAGTGAGCCGTTTCTGCTGGGGGAGGCCATGACCGGAGGTTATGGCAGGGGACCGGACATTCTTCATGATTGCACCATTTCGGTTTCAACGGGACAGATCGCGGTGATCGTCGGCCCCAACGGGGCGGGCAAATCCACCGCCATGAAGGCCGTGTTCGGCATGCTCAACGTAAAATCGGGCCGCGTCACGCTGGCCGGTGAGGACATCACCCCCCTGACGCCGCAGGCCCGGGTGGGAAAGGGCATGGGGTTCGTGCCCCAGAACGCCAATGTGTTCACATCCATGACCGTTGAGGAAAATCTGGAGATGGGGGCATTCCTGCGCCGTGATGACATCAGCGAGACCATGGAGCAGGTCTATGACCTGTTCCCCATCCTGAAGGAAAAGCGTTTTCAGGCCGCCGGGGAACTGTCGGGCGGCCAGCGCCAGCAGGTGGCCGTGGGACGCGCCCTGATGACCAAGCCCAAGCTGTTGATGTTGGACGAGCCCACCGCCGGGGTATCCCCGATCGTCATGGACGAACTGTTCGATCGCATCATCGAGATTGCCCGCACCGGTATTTCCATCCTGATGGTGGAACAGAATGCCCGCCAGGCACTCGAAATCGCCGACAAGGGCTATGTGCTTGTTCAGGGACGCAACCGTTACAGCGACACCGGGGCGGCCCTTCTGGCCGATCCGGAAGTGCGCAAGAGTTTTCTGGGGGGCTGACATGGATCTTCTGAACGCCATCGTGGCGCTGTCAAACTTCGTGCTCATCCCGGCTATCGCCTATGGCAGCCAGTTGGCCCTTGGGGCCCTTGGGGTGACGCTCATCTACGGAATCCTGCGCTTTTCCAACTTCGCCCATGGGGACACCATGGCCTTTGGTGCCATGGTCACCATCCTGTTCACCTGGTGGTTTCAGAGCATGGGCATTCATCTGGGCCCCCTGCCAACGGCACTTCTTGCCCTGCCGTTCGGCATTGCTGCCACCATGCTGCTGCTGCTGGGGACAGATCGCCTCGTCTACAGGTTTTACCGCGAAAAGAAGGCAGCCCCGGTCATCCTGGTGATTGTATCCATGGGCGTCATGTTCATCATGAACGGCCTTGTCCGCTTCATCATCGGCCCGGAGGATCAGAAATTCGCCGACGGTGCCCGCTTCATCATCAAGGCGCGGGAATTCAAGGCCTGGTCCGGCCTCAGCGAGGGGCTGGCCTTCAAGACCAGTCAGGCCATCACCATCGTCACCGCCGTCGTCGTGGTCGCCCTGCTGTTCTGGTTCCTCAACAAGACCCGCACCGGAAAATCCATGCGGGCATTCTCGGACAATGAGGATCTGGCCCTGCTGTCCGGCATCAACCCTGAAAAGGTGGTGACCTATACCTGGTTGATCGTGGCTGCTCTGGCCACCATTGCCGGCGTTCTGTACGGTCTGGACAAGTCCTTCAAGCCCTTCACCTATTTTCAGTTGCTGTTGCCCATTTTCGCCTCCGCCATTGTCGGGGGGCTGGGCAATCCGCTGGGGGCCATCGCGGGTGGTTTTGTCATTGCCTTCTCTGAAGTAACCATCACCTATGCCTGGCGCAAGGTGCTGCTCTACCTGTTGCCGGACAATCTGGAACCCAGCGGTCTCGTGCAGCTTTTGTCCACGGACTACAAGTTTGCCGTCAGCTTCGCCATCCTGATCATCGTATTGCTGTTCAAGCCTACTGGCCTGTTCAAGGGGAAATCCATATGAGCATGAACTGGAAAAACATCGGCCTGTTCGTCACCTTCTTCGTGCTGGTTCTCGTGGTTGGCTATACCCAGAGCTGGAACACCGCTCTTGTGATCTTCAACATGGGGCTGATTTCGGCCATCCTGTCCCTGGGCGTGAACCTGCAATGGGGCTATGCGGGCCTGTTCAACATCGGGGTCATGGGCTTTGTCGCCCTTGGCGGACTGGCCGCCGTGCTGGTAGCCATGCCGCCCACCATGGAAGCGGTCAATGCCGGGGGATTGCGCATTCTCATCGGTCTGGCCATGGGGGCCCTGACCATTGTCGGCACCATTCAGATGCGCAAGCGCATGGCGCCCGGCCGTGCGCGCGCCATCGCTACCGTCGTGGTACTGGTGGTCGGTTTCTTCATCTACCGGGCCATCTTTGATCCCGGTGTGGCAGCAGTGGAAGCCGTCAACCCGGCCAGCACCGGATATCTGGGCGGCCTGGGTCTGCCTGTCCTGCTGTCCTGGCCCGTGGGGGGGCTGTTGGCCGCTGCCGCGGCCTGGGTCATCGGCAAGACGGCCCTTGGTCTGCGCTCGGATTACCTGGCTATTGCAACCCTTGGTATTGCCGAAATCATCGTTGCCGTGATGAAGAACGAGGACTGGCTGGATCGCGGCGTCAAGAACGTGATCGGCATTCCCCGTCCGGCCCCTCTCATCCCATACGAGGTGGACCTGCAGAACTCCCAGAGCTTTGTCGATTCGGCTACATCCCTGGGGCTGGATCCGGTGATCGCCTCCACCCTTTATGTGAAACTGGGCTATTCGATCCTGTTCGCCATCGTTCTCATCGTGATCCTTCTGCTCGCCCAACTGGCGCTGAAATCGCCCTGGGGACGCATGATGCGGGCCATCCGGGACAATGAAACCGCCGCCGAAGCCATGGGTAAGGACGTCACGGCGCGCCACTTGCAGATCTTCGTTCTCGGATCGGCAATCTGCGGCATTGCCGGGGCCATGATGGCCACCCTTGACGGCCAGTTAATCGCCAGTTCCTACCAGCCCTTGCGCTTTACCTTCCTGATCTGGGTGATGGTAATCGTTGGTGGGTCCGGCAACAACTGGGGTGCGGTTCTCGGGGGCTTCCTGATCTGGTTCCTGTGGGTGGAAGTGGAGCCCATCGGCACCCAGCTGATGAATTTCATCACATCCCCCATGGCCGATGGCTACTGGTTGAAGGAGCACCTGCTCAAGAGTGTGGCCCATATGCGCCTGCTGACCATGGGCCTGATCCTGCTGCTGGTATTGCGCTTCAGCCCGCGCGGTCTCATCCCCGAGAAATAGCGGACACGACGCAAACGTGACGGGGCGGGGTGGGGCCGTGTCGGCCCCGCCTGGCGAGCCTTTCCCGGCCCCTTATCCGCTGTCCGGATGTGTTGTCAGTTCCTGAACAATGCCCGGCAGGCGCGCATAATCATCGAAATGCGCATCGGGTGGAGCGGGCAGGGGGCCCTTCAGGTACCCTTGGGTGAACAGGATGAAGGGCACGGGGGCGGCCCGTGCGGTTGCCGCATCCACCTCGCTGTCTCCGACAAACAGGCATGGCCCCGGGGGCAAATCGGCCATGCAGGCAAAAAGCATGGCCGGGTCTGGCTTGTTGTGAGGCAGGTCATCTCCCCCGACAACGCTCCGAAAGTGCCGCGTCAGATCTAGCCGCTCCAGCACCATGTCTGCCAGCGCCCTCGCCTTGTTGGTGCATATGCCAAGGGAAAAACCCCGCCGGCCCAGTTCCTCAAGGGCCGCAACGACCCCCGGATAGGGGCGGCCATGGGTTGCCGGGTTCTGGCGATAAATGGCTGTAAACCGCTCTATTGCCAGACTGATCTTTTCGGGGGGCAGTTCCAGCCCCGCATTGTTCACCACACGGCGCACGAAAACCGGAATGCCATTGCCGACAAATGACACCGCCACGTCCCGTGAAATTGCCGGAGAGTTCATTTCGTCCAGCAACCTGTTGGCGGCAGCCAGAATATCGGGCACCGAATCCACGAGCGTGCCATCCAGATCAAAAACCACGCAACCGTTCATTTCCGCTTTTCCCTGACATGTTTGTTCGAATGGGCCGCAAACCGAAGGACGGACAAAGGCAAATCATGTGCCCCGGCTGGTGATTCCTTTTCAACCCTATCACGCCCGCCCTGCCATTTACGAAACAGGAAAACGTCAGGCCGCTCCGGGGGGCGGAACGGCCTGACGCGAGTGGCCCCATCACTATGTCGGCGGGGCGTCAGTTGACCCCCAAAGCCCGCCGCCACCCCGGATAAAGGGCGTCGGCGTCCTGAGGGAAACTCTCAAAGGCACGGGCGAACTCCCGGTGTTCTTTTGCAAATTCGATCGGGTCGGCCCCCTCCTTCCAGCATTGTTCGGCCTGCCGCAGGGAAGTTGCACCGTCGGCCGGACCGTCCAGATGGCCAAAGGCGCCGCCCCCGGCTGTCAGGATCAGGTTGGAATGGCCCAGATTGGCGAAGAAGCCGGGCATGCGCAGGGCATTCATGCCCCCCGAAATGATGGGCGTTGTGGGGTTCATCCCCAGCCAATCCTGATGAAAATAGGGACCGTCGGCGCTGTCATCGCTGATCATGAACGCCATCAGCTTGTCCGAGGCTTCCCCTTCCATCTTGCCAAAGCTCATGGTGCCGGTATGGATGCCCGACGCTCCCTGCAACCGGGCCATCTTGGCCAGAACAAAGGCAGTATAGCCGCGCATGGAACTGGGGGAGGTGACAGCGCCGTGCCCGGCCCGGTGATAGTGCAGATACTGGTTGGGAAAGGTCCGGCGGGCGGTGGTGATCGCGGCCGGCCCGGCAACATAGCCATCAACCAGAAACGCCACATGGTCGGCGTTTTCGCCAAATGCTTCAAGAATGAACTCACCGCGCGCCACCATTTCGTGATGGTCGTCGGCGGTGATGTTCGCGGAAAACAGCTTTGCCTCTCCCGTGGTATCCTGCGCACGCTTCATGGCATCAGCAACCAGCGGGATCGTCTCCTTCAGGGGAGCAAATATCTGGTTTCCCTGCGGTTCATCATTCTTGATGAAATCCCCCCCGAGCCAGAAATCATGGCACGCATCGGCAAAGGGTTGCGGGCGCAGTCCGAGCTTGGGCTTGATGATGGTGCCCACGATGAAGCCGCCATTTTCATGGGGACGCCCAAGGACGTTCCACAGGTCGCGAATGGTTGTGGAGGGGCCATCAAACAGGCGCAGATAGGCCGGAGGGATGTAGAAATCATGCATCTTTGCATGCTCAATATCCCCCATGCCCTGATTGTTGCCGATGGTCAGGGTGAGAAAGGATGCCAGCATGGCCCGCCCGTCAATGATATTGCGGTCAAACAGGGCGAGGGGATAGGCAATCTTCATCAGATTGGCCGCCTCGTCTATTTCATAGACCAGCGCATCCACGCCACGGGTGAAATCGTCCGTGGTCGACACCTCCACATTGGTGCCGGTGGAACTTTCCGCGGCAAAATGGGCTGCGGACGCCAGGTAGGTTCCATGGCCGGGTTTCGGCTTCATGATGTAGGCCACCAGCACATGCTGTCCGCCTGCAACAAGCTCGGCTTCGGACAGGGAAAGATCGGCATATCGGTTTGACTGATCCATGGGAAATTCTCGCTTTGCGGGTTGCTCGTCGGGGTCAGAGTGGTGAAAGGAAAGGTTCAGGCCCGCCGCGAAGTTTCAACCAGTCGCAGGATCAGGGGCGTCAGCAGCAG
>JALWTJ010000244.1 GCA_027082895.1 Hyphomicrobiales bacterium
GCACAGCAGCAGGATCAGGGCGCCCTTGGAGCCGATGATGACCAGCAGGGGCAGGGCAAGGAAAACGAACCAGGTGCGCCGGGAGAACAACATGAAGGTGGAAATGACCGACAGGGCATAGGCGTAGGAAATGGGATGGATGTTGGGGCCGCTCAGACGGAAAACCCGGGGGAACCACTGGTCGAAAATGGCCATGTTGAGGAAAGGCACCCGCATGGTGTCCTCAAGGGAACGCAGGACAAATCCGGTCCGGGCGAGTATCCGGTCCCAGTACCCGCTTTCGATCTGGCCGGAAAGACGCAGCCGGAAATAGTCATCGCCGTTGAACAGGGAGAGGAAATCGAAGGTGAAGAACAGCTCGCAATAGCCATAGATGGCGGCGGCAACCCCCAGCCACAGCAGCACCCTGTCCAGCCGCACGCGGCCGCTAGACGCCGCAATGATGCCGATGCCCAGGCAGGAAAGGGGGGTAAGGGTGTTGCGGAAATAGATGAGGGCATCCTTCATGTTGCCGCGGGCGGCACCAAGGGCCAGGTAGAGGGTTACGATTGCCATGACCGCGATCAGCAGGCGTATCCAGTGGCGGGCCGGGGCGCTCAGGCGCTCCGGGTGCAGCAATGCAGCAAGACCAAAGGCACCGGTGGCCGTCAGAAGGATGACGAAATTGGCGCCGCGGACCGTGTCAAAGGCAGCATCGTTCTGCATCAGGGGAATGAAGAGGGAGATGATCATGTTCTGAAACATGAAGGAGATGGCGAGCAGAACGGGAGTGGCGGAGGGCAGCATGATGGCAAGCAGCAGTGTCAGGGCGAAGGTCAGCCCGATGCCCGCCGGGGTGGCGATGACGAAGGCGGCTATGGACAGGACCAGCACCAGCAGGGCGGCGGCAAGATGGGTGAGGGCGGACAGGGTTGCTGCGGGCAGCTGGAAGCCGCGCATTTCCCTTGCCGGAGGTAAAACAGCGCTACGCATCCTTGTGCCCTCCGGTCAGGGAGGTGGCGGGTGAAGCGGAAAGCGGCCCGGCGTTCCGGGTGCGGGGCGGGGCGGGGTTGCGCCGGGTTCCTCTGGCAGCGCGGGGGGACGTTGATTGGGCACTGGCCATCAGTTTGCGGTAGCGCTGGTGCAGCATGGGAAGGGTGATGAGGCGGGAAATGACCAGCGAGGCCAGGGCACTGGTGGCATTGATCTGGCCGGGGAACCAGGATCCGAGCAGGATTGCGATGCCGATCAGCAGGGAAATCATGTGGGTGCGCATGAGGAATTTCGTGTCGCGCAGGATGGACAGACCCATGTCCAGTGGGGTGCCATAGATCATGGGCAGGAACAGAAGAACCCGCAGTTGCAGTTCGAACGTGGCGTGGGCGTATTTTTCGGAATAGACCAGCGAGAGAAAGAATTCCGGGAACAGGAGCAGAAGGGCCATGGGGATGGACGTCAGCAGGACGGATGCCAGCCAGATTTCCGAAATGACCTTTTTCAGACCCCGGCTGCCCTGCAGGTCGTAGGCGCGGACCGCCTTGGAGAAATCCACGGCCAGAAGGGTGGAAATCATGATGGTGATGGGGCGGACCATGGTGCGGGTGATGGAGAAGATGGCCACGGCGGCGGGGGTGGACAGGACCGAAAGGATGACCAGGGCGGCCACATAGGAAAGCTGCCAGACCGAGCCGGCGGCGCCCAGTTGAAAGATCAACTGGTGTTCGCGCCGGATACGGTGCCACATGTTGCGGTCGAAACGGGCATCGGCGGCAATGGTGATGGTGAACAGGATGGCGGGCACACCATAGGCAATGGTGATGATCAGAACGCCCCAGAACGGGGTGACCAGATCCACATTCACCACCACCACGAGCAGGGCGAGAATATAGCTCAGGCCATAGGACAGGGTCTGGATGATCAGGGACTTGCGGTCGCGGCGATGGTAGTGCACCCGGCGGGCAAACATGAAAAGCATGCCGACAAATGTCAGGGGGGCGGCATACATCATTCCGGTGGCAAATTCGGGAACGAAGGGGAGCAGGATGAAACCGGCCACAAGCAGAAGCAGGGGAACAAGCATGGCCAGCGCCAGGTTGAAGGCAAGCCACGCGCCGAATTCATGGGGGTCGTCCCGCGGGCTGGGGCACGACATGATGAAAGGCGAAAGGACGGAGGAATGCTGAACCATTTCCATGACCAGCCAGATGCCCATGGCAATGGCAAGGATACCGAAATCGTCAATGCTCATCAGGCGGGAAAGGAAGATCAGCCCCACCATGGAAACGATGGATGCCAGAACCTGTTCGGTGCCCCCGGCGATCCTGTCCCGGTGGCGGCGCATGAAGGACAGGGCCTGGGCGAAGGTGAGCCGGGATTTCAGGCGGGCCAGACGTGTCGGAATGCTTGTTGCGTAGAACCGGGTCATGCTGCCTCCGTTTGTTCAAACAGGGCATCAATGATGTCGGTATCGATCCTTTCCGGCGCTGTCCGGCTGTCCAGAAAGCCGAAACCGCGGTCCATTTCCCAATAGGTCCACCCGATATTGCTGGCTTCCGCGGCCCGGCGCACGGCACGGGTCCAGCGGGCACGGCTGGCCGTATCCGTGCAGAATTTGAGGGTGGCAAATTCGTTCAGGATAACGGGGGTGCCGGTGGTCCGTGCCCATTCGCCCAGAAGGGCGAAGTCCTGTCGGATCTGCGCGCCGTTCCAGCCATTGCCAAAGGCCTGTTTCATGCGGCGGGCCGTCTCCGGGTCCATTTCTCCAAGGGCGGCAATGATTTCTGGCGATTCGGGAGTGGCGGGAAAGGGCAAATCGTGCAGGGCCGGGTTTGCCGGTTCCCCCCAGGTTTGGCACTGGTGGGTGAAAGCCAGGGGGCTGTAATAGTGCACGGCGGCAATGGCATTGGCATCGGCAAGGGGCGGGCTGGAGATGGTTTCGGAGATGGTCTGGTACCTGTTGGCGCCCCAGATCAGCGTGTGCTCCGGGCAGTTGTTCCGAATGGTGGCCGCCAGCCGGTCACGCAAGGGCAGCCATCTGTCCTGCCACAGGGGAGGTTCATTGAGCAGTTCGAAAAACACCCTGTCGCTTGCGGTATCGGCGGCAATCCGCGAGATGATGTCCCAGGCCATGTTCAGGGCATTTTCGGATTTAGGATCGCTTTCAAGAGCGGTACCGATGGCCCCTGAGGGATGCATGTCAAGGGTGAGGGAAAAACCGAAGGAACTGATCCGCTTGATGGCCGCACGCAGCCGTGCCCGCGCATCAGCGGGGCTGGACGTGTTGCCGAGGAACGGATCCGGATCCATGGGAAGCCGGATATGTTCAAATCCCAGATCGGCCAGCAGCTGGAGCACTTGTGAAGATGGCGGGCGTCCGCTGCCGTCGGGCTGGTCCAGCCACAGGGGAATATTGATGCCACGGTCGGGCACGGACAAGGGAGAATCGGGGTGGGTGCCCGTTTTGGCGCCCGGCGCGTTCCGGGTCGCCAGAGACAGGGCGGCGGTGGACAGCAGGGTCACGAGGGAACGGCGGGAAAGGAGGGGCGCATCAAAAGGCATTGGCAAATGCCTTTGGTGAGAAGAAGGTGAAGAACAGGATTTTCAGGTCCAGGGCAAAGGACCAGTTGCGGATATATTGCAGGTCGTGTTCGATGCGCGCCTGCATGGTTTTTGTATCATTGGCTGCGCCGCGCAATCCGTTGACCTGCGCCCAGCCGGTAATGCCGGGCTTGACGTGGTGGCGGCTGGCATACCAGGCAATGCGGGTCATGAATTCATTGTTGTGGGCAATGGCGTGGGGGCGGGGTCCGACCAGGCTCATGGAGCCTGCCAGCACGTTGAGGAGTTGGGGAAGTTCATCAAGATTGGTGCGGCGGAGGAAGGCGCCGACACGGGTCAGCCGGGCGTCGTTGCGCCGGGTCTGTTGAAAGGTTTGCGTTCCCTTTTCGGGCGTGCCGTGCATGGTGCGGAACTTGTAGATGTGAAATGGGCGTTCATTGAAACCGTTGCGCAACTGGCGGAAGATCGGGGCGCCGGGGGTTTCAAGGCGAATGGCAACCGCAATCAGCAGCATCAGGGGGGACAGAATGATCAGACCTGTTGCTGACAGGGCAATGTCAAACAGGCGTTTTGCCAGTCGTGACAGGGGAGGCATCGGCCGCCGGGCGAGCCGGATGCCGCACAGGCCGGAGTCCGGGTCGTTCAGAACATCGGAAAGGCCGGGCTGGCCACCCAGTCCGGATGTGAGAAAGTCCATGTCCGGGTCCGGTGCCAGATAAAGGGCCGCGGGAAGGGCGCTCAGGGTGTCCAGAACGGATCGGATCTGTTCCTTTCCGGACCAGGGCAGGGCAAGGACCACATCTTCCAGCTGGATCCGGCGCAGATATGGCACGGCCCCGGACAGGTCGTTGAAGGTGCACAGGGACTGGCTGTCGTTGATCCAGAGTTCATACCGGGGTTCGCGGGTGGGGGAGCGGATGATCAGGGTGGCTACGACCCGGATGCCGCGGGCCCACAGTTTGTGTTTGCAGAAATAGTCTGTCACATCCTGCCGGGAGCCCACCAGCACGATTTGACGGGCGACAAAGCGGGCGGTTTTAGCGGCCTGGGACAGCAAAAGTGCGGTCAGGCGGCGCAGGGCGAGAAGAACCAGATAGCCGGTGCCGCCGAAAACCAGCAGGGCGCCGCGGGATTGCTGGGCCGTGTTCTTGGACAGGAAGGACAGGATAAGGACCAGCGCCAGGGTCAGCAGCCAGTCCCTGAGCATGTTGGTGGCAAGAGGTGTGCGGGTTATGAGCCGGGCCGCACCGTATCCGGAGGATATGGACTGGAGAAGGATGAACATGCAGGCAACGACGATGCCGTTGCCCAGCCACAGGTCCGAGGCCGGTTCGCCCAGCACCAGGGCATGGTAGAGCCAGTCGGAAAAGAGAGATGCCAGAACAAGCCCGCAGAACTCGAACAGGGGAAGCAGCAGGGTGACGGGCAGGCGTTCCCGGCCCACTTCCTCGGCACCTGCCATGGAAATGACTTCGGTCATTTTTGCGGGCTTGTGGAGTGTGACACCCATTCCTAGCGCGCCTCCCGGATGGTTTTCAGGAGCCGCGTCAGAGAGTCGGACTGTCCGGACTGTCCGGACTGACTGGAACGGATGGCCTGTCTCTTTCGGGCATCGGGTGTACAAATCAGGGATTGCAAGTGTGTTTCATCCTGGGCGATGGTGATGAAATCATCTGACTTGAGATGCCGGGCCAGGGTGATCTGGTCGATCCCGGTTTCTTCACCGAAAATGGGCAGGCGGGGAAGGGCCAGAACGGGCAGGGCCCGTTCACTTGCCGGCAGCAGCAGTTCCACACTCAGATCACAGATCAGGAGGCTCGCCCGGTCGAACTTCCGGTTCTGCCGGGAGATGGAATAGAAATTCCGGACATAATCCATGTTCCGGGGGATGAATGTCGTGTTCCCGATCTGGGCAAATATCTCGCTGGCCGGATTTTTCCATGCCCACTGGTCCACCGCCCGGACAAGTCGGTTGAAGGGGGCCCGGGTTCCCACGCAGAGCAGAATCATAGCAGCTTGCCCCCATATTCAGGGCCTTCCGGCCGTGTCAGGTGGGGCCACTGGGTGAGCCAGACCTTGGCAAAAAGGCCTGCCATGCGCCCGGAAAGTGAAATTTCCTGCGAGTTGGCCAGGCTTTCAACCCAGATGGTGCGGGCGCCGGCAAGGCGGCCCAGCATGATGGCGAGGGCACCGGGTGCGCCGCCGGTCGATATGACCCAGCCCGGCCGCACGCGCAGAAAAATGATACTGATCTGGAGCAGGCAGAAGGGCAGCTTCCAGATGGAGTAAAGCGAAAAGTCGGTGACACTCCACAGGTTATGGGCCGGGGACTTGTGGGCCGGATTTGCCGCAGGCGTGGCAAAATGAATGGTGGCATCTTCAAATGCACGTGTCAGTCTGTTCAATTCGACCCAGCAGTTGCCGGCCGAGGCGATGGCCAGAACGCGGGTTCCGGAGGCATCTGTTCGGGAGGCGTCATGTGCGGGCATTCCGGTTGAGCCTCCTTTTCAAATCGCTGACAAATCCCCGGTCTTCTTCCTGTTCTCTTGCCTGGCTGTGTCGTTCGGACCAGTTCGGAGAGGTGGGGGACGTGGAGTGGGGCGCAGCGTCAAACGACTGGGCGTGGGGATGCGTGTGCACGGCGGCCGGGGA
>JALWTJ010000245.1 GCA_027082895.1 Hyphomicrobiales bacterium
CGATGGAGAATGCGACGATCCCCGCTTTTCCGGACCCGGATCCGCCCAGGTGCTGCTGGATGAAGATCTGGGCCGCGACGCCACCGACTGCCGCAACCTGCTCCAGTCAGGCCAGGTCCAGTTCAATGGCGATACCGGCGCCTCCTCTCAGTTCCCCCCCTCACTCCCTGCCAATGATTTTGGCGATGACAACGGCACCCGCGCCAACAATGGATATTGTGACGATCCCCGTTTCACCGGACCGGGAACAAATCCCCCGCTTTTGCCCGAAGATCTGGGTCACGACGCCACCGATTGCCGCAACTTGCTCCAGTCAGGCCAGGTCCAGTTCAGTGGTGACACCCAGCCGGCCACCACCGCCCCTTCCACTTCCGGCATTGATTTCGGTGATGATTCCAGCCAGTGGTCCAATGACGGAGAATGCGACGATCCCCGCTTTTCCGGTCCCGGCTCCGCCCAGGTGCTGCTGGATGAAGACATGGGCCGCGACGCCACCGACTGCCGCAACCTGCTCCAGTCGGGCCAGGTCCAGTTCAATGGCGATGTCCAGACCGGACAGGACCAGGTGCCACAAGACACCCCCACCGACCCCACACAGGTCATCACTCAACACGGTATCCGTTTTGGCGACAATACGAGCCCTTACGCCCGGGACGGGGAATGCGATGACCCCCGCTTCGAAGGGCCGGGCGTCTTTGCCGACCCGGCCAGCGTAGATATCGAACACGATGCCGATGATTGCCTTGCCGCCTATGATACCGGCACCGCCGTTCTTGCCGCGGCAGGTGGCGACACCCCGGACAGCGCCGGACAGGACACTGGCGGACAGAACAGTGCCGGAAACGGCAATGGATCCGACATCGATTTTGGCGATGACAATTCGATCTATGCCAATGACGGATATTGTGATGATCCCCGCTTTGAAGGGGAAGGCACCAACCCGCCCATGCTGGCAGAGGACAGAATGCATGATGCCACCGACTGCCAGACCCTGTTCAACCAGGGCAAGGTGCAGCTGACCCAGGTGTTTGTCGATGACCAGCAGCCCCCCGCTGCCAGCCCGGGCAACAGCTTTCCGCCTCCGGGAGGGAATCAGAACACCAACGCAGGCAGCAGTCCCGCACCCGGTTCCGGTGCCAACGCCATCGACTTCGGTGATGATGCCTCCCAATATTCCCTTGACGGTTCCTGCGACGATCCGCGCTTTGAAGGAGACGGCACCAGCCCGCCCCTTCTGGCAGAAGATGAAATGCACGATGCCACCGACTGCGCCGCCCAGTTTGCCGCAGGAAATATCCGGCTGGCCGGGCCATCCGGCGACACCGGCAACGTCGATGCCACCCCCGCAGCCCGCCCGGACTTTGGTGACAATAGCGGCCCGTTCACAAACGATGGACAATGCGACGACGCACGCTTCACCGGCCCCGGCGTCGCCCCCAGTGTCGCCGTTGAAAATGTCGGCACCGATGCAGCGGATTGTCAGGCCCTGTTCGATCAGGGAAAGGTGTGGCTTTTCTGAACGGCCCGACAGACAGCCCCCGCCGCAGGAACCGGAAACGGCCCGCCTCCCTCATGGAGCTTGCGGGCTGTTTGATTTCACGGCAACACGAGCCCGCTACCGCCCGCAAACGGATGAAGATGGCACCAACCGAACCCTTTTGCGACAGGATCCCCGGATCTGAGTCTTCCCTGCGGACACCCTACATGTGAATGGGTCCATCCCCGCACGCCATGGCGGCCTCCCGCACCGCCTCGGACATGGTGGGATGGGCATGACATGTCCGCGCCAGATCCTCCGCGGCACCGGAAAACTCCATCAGCACCGCGATTTCATGGATCATTTCACCCGCCCCGTGGCCCACGATGTGCCCGCCCAGAACCCGATCCGTTGCCGCATCGGCCAGAATCTTGACGAACCCTTCCGAGGCCTGCATGGCCTTGGCCCGCCCATTGGCGGAAAAGGGAAACTTGCCCACCTTGTAGGCAATGCCCGCTTCCTTGAGCTGCTCCTCGGTCTTGCCCACCGAGGCCACTTCCGGACGGGTATAGATGACACCCGGAATGACATCATAATTCACATGCCCGGCCTGCCCGGCAAGAATCTCGGCAACGGCCACCCCTTCATCTTCTGCCTTGTGGGCCAGCATGGGTCCGGCAATGACATCACCGATGGCATAAATACCGGCAACCGATGTCTGATAATGGGCGTCCGTGGGGATGCGGCCCCTCTTGTCCGTCTCGATCCCCACCACTTCCAGTCCCAGCCCCTGCGTGAAGGGAACGCGGCCAATGGCCACCAGTGCCACATCGCATTCCACCAGCTGAGCCTCTCCGCCCCTGGCCGGCTCCACCGATACTTTCAACCCCTTCTTGCTCTTTTCGATGCCGGTCACCTTGCTGCCCATCTGGAAGGTGAACCCCTGTTTGGTCAGGGAGCGCTTGAACTGCTTCGTCACCTCCAGATCCATGCCCGGAAGGATGGTATCAAGGAATTCGACCACCGTGACCTTGGCCCCCAGCCGCCGCCATACGGACCCCAGTTCCAGCCCGATGACCCCGGCCCCGATGACCAGCAGATGTCCGGGCACCTTGGAAAGAGAAAGGGCACCGGTAGAGGTCACCACCTGCTTCTCGTCAATATCGATTCCGGGCAGGTCGGCGCTCACGGAGCCCGACGCAATCACGATATTGCGGGTGGCGATATGTTTTGCCTCGCCTTTCTCCGGTGTCACGATCACCTGGTTGGCCGACCCGATGGAACCGATGCCGCGAAAGACCGTGATCTTGTTCTTCTTGAACAGATAGTCGATGCCCGACGTGTTGGCCGCAACCACCTTGTCCTTATGCTCCATCATTCGGGCATGGTTGAGCCGCAAGCCATCCACCTCGATTCCCAGCCCTTCAAAGCCATGGCGTGCCTCATCGAACATCTCGGTGGAATGAAGAAGGGCCTTGGACGGAATGCAGCCGATATTGAGACAGGTCCCCCCATGGGTGGCCCATTTTTCCACGACCGCCACCTTCAGGCCCAGCTGGGCCGCCCGGATAGCGCACACATACCCCCCCGGTCCGGTGCCAATGATGGTAACGTCAAACTGATCCGCCATTTTGAAAAATTCCTATGTCTTTTGTGACCATGCCAGCTTAAGCGCCAGCCCGATCAGCGCCAACCCCGTAACCCGATTAAACCACACGCCAAGGCGATAAAAGCCATTGCGCACGGCCGGCGTGGTAAACACGAAGGAAACCAGGCTGAACCAGATGAACAGAAGGCTGGCCATCGCCACGATATAGACGGCCTTGTGAACCGGCAGCGTTTGCGAATCAACCACCGTCGTAAAAAGGGCCAGAAAAAACAGGGCCACCTTTGGATTGAGCAGGTTGGTCAGAAAACCGATGGCAAAGGCCCCGCCCCATCCGGCAGGTACCTTTTCCACCTGCTCCGCTTCCCCTGCCGGCTTCGGCACCGGAGCCCGCAATGCGCCGATTCCCAGCCAGATCAGATAGGCCGCACCCGCAAACTTGAGCAGGGAAAACAGAAAGATGGAACGGGATATGACCAACCCCAGCCCCAATATCGTATAGGTGCCGTGAACCAGTATCGCCGCCCCGATCCCGGCACTGGTCACGATGGCCGCGCCCCGGCCATGGGATATGGACTGACGCAGGACCATGGCAAAATCCGGCCCCGGGGATATGGCCCCAACGAGGAAAGCCCCCACGATGGTGATGAATTCAATCCCGTTGAAGGCCATGATCCATTGCCGATCCGTTACGATCGAACATCACTTCAGGAATATCCAGCCCCATCGCTAGAGGTCCAGCACCAGCCGCTGGGGATCCTCAAGGCTTTCCTTGACCCGAACCAGAAACGTCACCGCCTCCTTGCCATCAACGATCCGGTGGTCATAGGACAGGGCCAGATACATCATGGGACGGATCACAACCTGCCCGTCCACCGCCATGGGACGCTGCTGGATCTTGTGCATGCCAAGAATGCCACTCTGGGGCGCGTTCAGAATGGGCGTAGACATCAAGGAGCCGTAAACACCCCCGTTGGAAACCGTGAACGTCCCCCCCTGCATGTCGGCCATGGTCAGCTTTCCATCCCGGGCGGCCCGACCCAGCCGGCCAATTTCCTGCTCGATCTGGGCGATGGACATCTGGTCCGCATCCCGGACCACGGGCACCACCAGCCCCCTGTCGGTCCCCACGGCAACCCCGATATGGGCATAATTCTTGTATACGATGTCGGTGCCGTCAATTTCCGCATTCACCGACGGAATTTCCTTGAGGGCATGGGTCACCGCCTTGCAGAAAAAACCCATGAAACCAAGCTTGACCCCGTGCTTCTTCTCGAACAGTTCCTTGTACTGCTTGCGCAACTCCATCACCGGGCCCATGTCCACCTCGTTGAAGGTGGTCAACATGGCCGCCGTGTTCTGCGCATCCTTGAGGCGCGCCGCAATGGTCTGGCGCAACCGGGTCATGCGCACCCGCTCTTCCCGGGGCGCATCTTCTGCCGCAACTGGCGGACGACTCACCGCTGCCGGTTTGGTTTCAGCCGGCGTGCCAATCTTGTTGATGGCTGCCGCCACATCCTCCTTCAGAATGCCCCCGCGCTTGCCCGAACCGCTCACCTGTTCCGGCGAGACATGGTTCTCCGCCATCATCTTTTGTGCCGAAGGGCTGGCCCCCGCCGGTGCCGCTGCTGCCGCCGGTGCGCTTTCCGTTGCCGGTTGCCCGACGGGTTCTTCAGCCGGTTCCGGACTCGCCGGTGCTGCCGGTTCCGCCGCCTTGGCCGGGGCCGCCGCAGCGCCTTCGGCCATGACCGCGATCAGCGCGCCAACTTCCACATTATCCCCTTCATTGGCCACGATCTGTTCCAGAACGCCGGCCACCGGCGCCGGCACTTCCACCGCCACCTTGTCGGTTTCCAACTCGACAAGCGGTTCATCCACCGCCACCGTATCGCCGACTTTCTTGAACCATTGGCCGATCGTGGCTTCGCTGACACTCTCGCCAAGGGTTGGCACTTTGATTTCTGTGGACATGGAACCGGTCCTTAAATTGGTTTCAGATGAATGAAATTACTGGGCGAAGGCTTCATCCAGGAAAGCCTTCAACTCGAACAGATGCTTGCTCATGAGGCCAGTGGCCGTGGAGGCTGCCGACGCCCGTCCCACATAGGCGGGCCGTTCGCCACCCCGACCCAGCTGGGCCAGCACCCACTCCACATAAGGCTGAATGAACGCCCACCCCCCCATGTTCTTGGGCTCTTCTTGGCACCAGACGATCTGCGCATTGGGAAAACGGGACAATTCCCCATGCAACGCCTTGGCGGGGAAAGGATAAAGCTGCTCCAGCCGCATCAGGTAGACATCGTTGATATCGCGCTTTTCCCGATCCTCCAGAAGGTCATAATAGACCTTGCCCGTGCACAGGATCACCCGGCGGATCTTTTCATCCGCCACCAGCTTGATGCTTGTCTTGGGTGCACCGGGGGCCTCCGCATCATCCCACAACAGGCGGTGAAAACAGGAATCCAGACCCAACTCGTCCATACCCGAAACGGCCCGCTTGTGCCGCAGCAGCGACTTGGGGGTCATCAGCATCAGGGGCTTGCGGAAATCCCGCTTCAACTGACGCCTCAGAATGTGAAAATAATTGGCCGGCGTGGTGCAGTTGGCCACCTGCATGTTGTCCTCCGCGCACAATTGCAGGTAGCGCTCCAGCCGCGCCGATGAGTGCTCCGGCCCCTGCCCCTCATAGCCATGGGGAAGCATCATCACCAGCCCGGACATGCGGAACCATTTCTGTTCGCCCGAGGAAATGAACTGATCGATCACCACCTGCGCACCATTGGCGAAATCCCCGAACTGTCCTTCCCAGATGGTCAGGGCGTTGGGTTCCACCAGCGAATAGCCATATTCGAACCCCAGCACCGCCTCCTCGGACAGCATGGAATTGATGACTTCGTAACGGGCCTGATCCGGCGCAATATGATTGAGAGGCGTGTAGGTGGAACCGTCGCTCTGATCCGAAATGACCGAATGACGCTGCGAAAAGGTACCCCGCTCGCAATCCTGCCCGCTCAGCCGGACCGGGTGCCCCTCCGTCACCAGGGAACCGAAGGCCAGCGCCTCGGCGGTAGCCCAGTCAATGC
>JALWTJ010000246.1:0-5416 GCA_027082895.1 Hyphomicrobiales bacterium
GCTCCATCAGTATGCGGTCGCTGGGGGACCACGCCCCCAACGACCGCATACTGATGGAGCCGATCGGCGTGGTGGGGCTGATTACCCCGTGGAACTGGCCGATGAACCAGGTGGTCCTGAAGGTACTGCCGGCCATGGCGGCGGGCTGCACCATGGTGCTCAAGCCCTCGGAAATCGCCCCCCTTTCCTCCATGCTGTTTGCCGAAATGGTCGATGCGGCAGGTTTCCCCGCCGGTGTGTTCAATCTGGTCAATGGCGATGGCGCTGGCGTGGGCAGCCAGCTTTCGGGCCATCCGGACGTGGATATGATCTCCTTCACCGGCTCGACCCGCGCGGGCATTGCCATCACCAAAAACGCCGCCGATACGGTCAAGCGCGTGGCGCTGGAACTGGGCGGCAAGGGAGCGAACATCATCTTTGCCGATGCTGACGAACAGGCCGTGGCCCGCGGAGTGCGTCATTGCATGGCAAATTCCGGCCAGTCCTGCAACGCCCCGACCCGCATGCTGGTGCAACGCAAAATATATGACGGGGCAGTGGAAACCGCAGGCAAGGTATCGCGCGCCATTGCCGTTGGTCCGGCCAGCCAGCCCGGTACACATATTGGCCCGGTCGTCTCCCAGGCACAGTTTGACAAGATCCAGAAACTGATACAGACCGGGATCGACGAAGGAGCACGGCTGGTCACAGGTGGCACCGGACGCCCCGAAGGCTTCAACCGTGGCTATTTCGTGCGCCCCACCGTATTTGCCGATGTAAGCCCCGACATAACCATCGCCCGCGAGGAAATTTTCGGCCCTGTCCTGTCGATCATTCCCTTTGACAGCGAGGACGAAGCCCTGAGCATTGCCAATGACACGGACTATGGTCTGACCGATTACGTCCAGACCACAGACCCCGCCCGCGCCCGGCGTCTGGCGCGGCGCCTGCGCGCCGGCATGGTCGAAATCAACGGCCGCTCACGAAGCGCCGGTGCGCCCTTTGGCGGCATGCGCCAGTCCGGCATCGGGCGCGAAGGCGGAGTCTGGGGGCTCGAAGAATTTCTGGAGGTGAAATCGGTAGGCGGCTGGCAGGAATAGGCAGCAATCGGAAAAGGGCAGATCATGGTTACGACGCTGAAACTGGCAATTGCCGGTTACGGGCTTGTCGGCAGGCGCCACGCCACAGCGCTGGCCCATATCGACGGCACGGCCCTTTGTGCGGTCGTGGAACCGGACAAAAAGTCAGCCGACGCCGCCCGTGCTGACGGGTGGCGCGTTTTTTCCGATCTTGACTCCCTCTTCCGTGTTGAACGGCCCGACGGGGTCATCCTTGCAACGCCCACCCCGCTGCACCGGGAACAGGCGCTGGCCTGCCTGGATCGCTCCTGCCCGATTCTGGTCGAGAAACCCGTTTGTGTAACGGCCGCCCAGGCACAACAGATTGTCGAAAAATCCGAAAGCACCGGTGTTCCTGTTCTGGTGGGCCACCACCGGCGTCACAACCCCCTGGTCCACAAGGCCCGCGATATCATTGCAAACGGTGAACTGGGCACCCTGCGTTCGGTTCATGCGCAATGCTGGTTCTACAAGCCGGACGCCTATTTTGACGCTGCCCCCTGGCGCAAGGAACAGGGCGCGGGGCCGGTTTCGGTCAATCTCGTGCATGATATCGACCTGATCCGTTATCTTTGCGGCGAGATCACTACGGTACAGGCCCGCTCCGCGCCGTCCCTGAGAGGATATGCCAATGAAGATCTCGCGGTCGCGATCCTTGGCTTTGCTTCCGGCGCTCTCGGAACCGTCACCGTATCTGATTCCATTGCCGCCCCCTGGAGCTGGGAAATGACATCCCACGAATACCCCATCTATCCGGTGACGGCACAAAGCTGCTACCAGATCGGCGGTTCCCGAGCTTCGCTGTCGATCCCGGACCTGAAAATCTGGCATCATGGTGAAACCCCTGACTGGTGGACGCCGATCAGCGCCACTTCGGTTCCCCGGGATTCCTCGGACCCGCTGGTCAACCAGATTGTGCATTTCACACACGTCATTCGGGGCGAAACCCCGCCACTGGTCTCGGCGGAAGAAGGCCGGCGCACCCTCGCCGTGATCGAAGCCATCCAGACCTCCGCGAAAAGCCTGCAGATGGTCCACCTGCCTGTGCCCGCCCGGTGCAATGTCCCTGCCCCCCAAGCGAACGGATGAATTTCCCCTTTTCGCATCCCCGCTGGCCGCAGCGAACAGACAGCCGACCCGACCCACGGCACGAAATGGCAAACCGCATTATATATGAAGAAACATATATGCTATTGACAGCATATACGTAGAGTCGTATATGGAGCCCATGGAACAAACAGAAACCTTCCGCCTTCTGGGCGATGAGACGAGATTGCGCGCCCTTGCACTGATGAACGATCAGGACGAGTTGTGCGTGTGCGAACTGGTGGCCGGGCTTGGGCTTTCCCAGCCCAAAATTTCGCGGCATCTGGCCGCGCTGCGGGATGCGGGACTTGTGGAAAGTCGCCGCGACGCACAGTGGGTTTTTTATCGCATAAGCGACACGCTCGCCCACTGGCAAAAACAGGTGATTGAAGCGGCGCTTGAAGGCGTGGCGAAAGAACCTGTCCTGCAGGAAGACAGAACGAGACTTGAGAACATGAACAGCCGACCGATACGCAACACGGCGGCCTAGTGTAAGGAAACAACGATGTTTGCCATATTTACCTGGCTGGCCGACTGGACAGCCTATGATCTCTTGCGCCTTTCCGCCGACAGCAAGCTGGGCGATGCGGTGCATTTCTTCGTTGAAGACGTGACCAAGATTTTCTTTCTGCTCACCATCATCGTGTTTGCCATTGGTTTTTTCCGCTCGATGCTCACACCCGAGCGGGTGCGCAAGGTCGTTGCGGGGCGTTCACGTTTTGCCTCCTATCCGATGGCCGTTGGGCTGGGGGCCGTTACCCCCTTCTGCTCCTGCTCCTCGGTCCCCCTGTTCATCGGCTTTCTGGAAGCCGGGATCCCACTGGGTGTGACCATGGCATTCCTGATTGCCTCCCCCATGATCAACGAGGTTGCGGTTGTGGTACTGGCCGCCACCGTCGGCTGGAAGGTAGCCGCGCTCTATGTGGTCGCGGGGCTTGCCGTGGGCATTATCGGCGGCCTGCTGATCGAATTTTTCAAGCTGGAAAAATGGGTCGAGGAATATGTCTGGAAGATCCGCATGGGAGAAACCGCCATTCAACAGGCGCAAACCAGCTTCAGGGCGCGGCTTGCCTATGCCTGGGAACAGGTAAAGGAAATCGTGGGCCGCATCTGGCTTTATGTGCTGGTTGGTGTTGGCCTCGGCGCGGGCCTGCACGGGTTCATTCCCCAGGAATGGTTCGTGAAGTATGCCTCGGTGGATAATATCTTTGCCGTGCCCAGCGCAGTGCTGATCGGTATTCCGCTCTATTCCAATGCCACCGGGGTAATCCCGATTGTCGATGCGCTCTTGGGCAAGGGCGTGCCCATCGGCACGGTGCTGGCCCTGATGATGTCCGTTGCCGCCATTTCCCTGCCCGAAATGATCATCCTGCGCAAGGTGCTCAAGCCCCAGTTGATTGCCACCTTTGCCGGCATCCTGTTCGTCGCCTTCATCGGGGTTGGCACCCTGTTCAATGCCATGCTGGCCTAGGAGAATATCATGGGAAAGATGGAATATGATGTCACGACCACAAGCCGCACGGGGGAAGACTCCCATGCGATGGCCAAACAGGCCAGCATTGTTCTGGATACGGACATGGCGGGTCGGGCTGACGCCTTCAACCCCGCCGAACTTCTGCTGGCAGCCGTTGGCACCTGCATGCTCAAATCCATGCAACGCATCATCCCGATGCTCAATTTCCAGATGAAGGGTGCACGGATCAGGCTGCACGGAGTTCGGCAGGACGTTCCCCCCAGAATCGAGGAAATTACCTACAAAATTACCGTGGATACCGAAGAGAGCGAACAGCGCCTTGACCTGCTGCACAGGAACCTGCGCAAATATGGCACGATCTACAATACCGTTGCCGGTGCGACCAACCTGAACGGCACCATTGAAAGGGCCGCAAGATGACCTCCCCCCGCCATGCCATCAGCGCCGCCATGCACAAGGAAAACCATTATGTCACCCGCATCGGCTGGCTGCGCGCCGCCGTGATGGGAGCCAATGACGGCATCGTTTCGACCTCCAGCCTTATTATTGGCGTGGCAGCAGCCGGCAGTTCGCAGACGCAGGTCTTGCTGGCCGGTGTGGCCGGGTTGATCGCGGGGGCGATGTCCATGGCAGCAGGAGAATATGTATCGGTTTCCTCGCAATCGGACAGCGAAAACGCCGACCTTGCACGGGAAAAAGCCGAACTGGAGGCCGATCCCGAAGGCGAATTGCGCGAACTGGCGGGTCTGTATGAGGCGCGCGGCATCTCACCGGACCTTTCCATGGAAGTGGCAAAAGAACTGACCGCCAAGGACGTCCTGCAGGCCCATGCGCGTGATGAACTCGGCATCACCGACCTTTCAAAGGCCCGTCCCGTGCAAGCGGCCCTGGCCTCGGCTGCAACCTTTTCCACCGGCGCCGCCCTTCCCCTGGCAGCGGTGATGCTGGTACCGCCGCCCACCATCATTGCCGCCACCACCGCCGCTTCGGTGCTGGTACTGGCGATGCTGGGCTATGTCTCGGCCAGAACCGGCGGCGCGCCCGTGGGCCGTGCCATTGCCCGCGTTACCCTATGGGGAGCCGCAGCCATGGCCGCAACCGCAGGTGTCGGCTGGCTGTTTGACGTGGCAATGGGATAAAAGAGGAAAAAAATGGCCCACGTTCATCAAACCCCCGAAACCGGCGGTCGCCTGGCACTGGTGGTGGCACTCAATGTCGCCATTACCGTCGCTGAAGTGATTGGTGGAATTCTCTCCGGCTCGCTCTCTCTGATTTCCGATGCGCTGCACAATTTCAGCGACGGCATAGCCATTGTAATCGCATGGATTGCCATTCGACTGAACGCCCGCGCGCGAAGTGACCGCTACACGTTCGGGCTGAAACGCGCCGAGGTACTGGCAGCGGTGATCAACGCGGGCACGCTGGTTGCCATCAGCATCTATCTGTTCATCGAGGCATGGCAACGCCTGAACACCCCCGAACCGATCAGCGGCGGCATCATGACAACGGTAGCACTGGTCGGACTGGCGGCCAATGTGCTGGGTACCATACTGCTCAAGCGCGGCTCCCAAAACAGCATGAACCTTCGGGCAGCCTATCTGCACCTGCTTTCTGATGCGATTTCCAGCGTTGGTGTCATTCTGGGCGGATTGGCAATCTGGTTGTGGGGCATTACCTGGATCGACCCGCTGCTGACGGTGCTGATCGGGCTTTATGTCCTCAAGGAATCCCTGGCCATCCTATGGGAAGCGCTGGAATC
>JALWTJ010000246.1:5426-6156 GCA_027082895.1 Hyphomicrobiales bacterium
CGTAACAGGCATCCACCACACCCACCTGTGGCAGGTCTCCGAACATGACGTTCATTTCGAAGCCCATGTCGAGCTATACGAACAGCCCTTGAGCCAAACTGAACCCCTGCGTCTCGCCCTTGCCAGAATGCTGCACGACGAATTTGATATCGAGCATGCCACCCTGCAACTCGAAGTTTCCGGCGGGAATTGCCCGTCCCATTCACTAACCTGACCAAAGGAGAACATTTATGAAAACCTTCAAGATCCTCGGCTCCGGCTGCAAGAATTGCGTCAACACCGCTGACCTGATCGAAACCAAGGCCAAAGCGGCCGGCGTCGATGTCAAGATCGAAAAGGTCACCGATATGGGGGAAATCATGGGCTATGGCGTCATGTCCACCCCCGGCGTGGTAATCGACGAAGTTTTGGTGCACGCAGGCGGAATGCCCACCCCAGCACAGATCGATGAATGGTTGGCATGAGCGTAATCTCTCGCCGACGGTAAGGGCAAAACGGCCCGCATCAACCCGCTCCTGCCCTTGCCCGGCCCGGAATCTGAAATGATCATTCCGGGCTGTCGGTGCAGCCGGACAGGGGGATGCAGGCGGGGTATTTGCGCCTGACACCACATCCCACGGGGACGCAAATTCACGTCCTTGATATGTCCCCGCACATCCCTGCGCGTCAGACTGAATGCACCTGCCGCGGGCGCCGGCAGCAAATGTGCGTACCCTGCAAACAACACATC
>JALWTJ010000247.1 GCA_027082895.1 Hyphomicrobiales bacterium
AGGATGGCAAAGACGATGATGCCGATGACGAAATTGCCCCGCATGACGAAATTGCCGAAGGCCTGGATGACATGGCCCGCCGCGCCGGGGCCGGTATGACCCTCGGACAGGATCAGGCGGGTGGAAGCCAGGTTGAGGGCCAGCCGGGACATGGCCGCGATCAGCAGCACGGTGGGGAATACCGAGAATTCAAGGGGCTTCTTGATGAACAGGGAGGTCATGAGGACCAGGACCGAAAAGACAATGGATACGGCCAGCAGCAGATCCAGCATGAAGGAGGGCAGGGGCAGGATCAGAACGACAATGATCCCCATGACGCCGGCAGCAAGGGTAATGTCGCTCTGCCTGAGCAGTCTGCCGATATCGCCAAGGGTGGGCAGTTTGAAACTGCCGGTGGCGGGGGCGCCGGATTGGGGGGTGTCGGTCACGGGGTTGCAGCTTTCATCATTGGGTGGCCCGGGTGGGGCATGTCATCAGGCTGCACTCTGCTTGTGCCCGGCCGGTGAGGGGATGGTTTCACCTTCGCGGGAATACTGGTTGAGCTTGTTGCGCAGGGTGCGAATGGAAATGCCCAGGATGTTGGACGCATGGGTGCGGTTGCCCAGGCAATGGTCCAGGGTATCAAGGATGAGGGTGCGTTCCACATCGGCCACGGTGGAGCCGACAAGGGAGCGGGTCACGGTTTCCGCCGTGTCCCGGGCCTGTGCGGCAAGGGAGGTGGCGCTGGCCGCTTCGGACAGGCTCTGGCCATCGGGCATGCGGATTTCGTCAACCCCGATGGTGGTGCCCGAGGACAGGAGAACGGCCCGGTGCAGGGTGTTTTCCAGTTCACGCACATTGCCCGGCCAGGGCGCGCGCACCAGTTCGGCACGCGCTTCCTCGGAAAGGGCGCGCTCGGGCAGGCCATTTTCCCGGGCATATTTGGAAACGAAAAATTCCGACAGGGCGATGATATCAGCCGGTCGCTGGCGCAAGGGGGGGATCTTGAGGTTGACCACGTTGAGGCGGAACAGCAGGTCCTCGCGGAACGTTCCCTGCCGGACGGCGGCGGAAAGATCGCGGTTGGAGGTGGCCAGAATGCGGATGTCCACCGGTACCGGGCGGGTTCCGCCGACCCGGTCGATCAGGCGCTCCTGGATGGCGCGCAGCAGCTTGGCCTGCAGGCGGATGTCCATTTCGGAAATTTCGTCGAGCAGCAGGGTGCCGCCCGAGGCTTCCTCGAACTTGCCGATCCGGCGGGCCACGGCGCCGGTGAAGGCCCCTTTTTCGTGACCGAACAGCTCGCTTTCCAGCAATGCTTCGGGAATGGCGGCGCAATTGATGGAAATGAAGGGCTTGTCGGCCCGCCTGGAGCGGGCATGCAGGTATTTTGCCAGCACTTCCTTACCGGTTCCGCTTTCGCCGGTGATCAGGACGCTGGCGGATGCGGGGGCGATCTGGTCGGCCAGCCGGATCAGCTTTTCCATTTCCGGGTCGCGGAAGAGGAAGTCGGAATTTTCCCGCGCCACGGCAGCGATCACGGCGGCGATCAGTTCGGCATTGGGGGGAAGGGGGATATATTCACGGGCACCGGCGCGGATGGCGTTGACGGCGGCGGCGGCATTGGTCTCGGTGCCGCAGGCAACCACGGGAACGCAGATATGTTCCGATTCAAGGGTGGCAATCAGGTGGGAGATGTCCGCCAGAACATCCACCAGCAGCAGGTCGGCTCCCTGCCCCTTGCGCAGCGCGGCAATGGCAATTTCCACCGAGGGGGCATGGGCCACCCTGGCGCCGCCATCCATGGCCAGCTTGGTTGCCTGCGAGAGTTGACCTTCCAGAGCTCCAACTATGAGCAAACGCATTGTTCTCGTCCTTGCTTGTCCCGGCCGTGTCAGGCCGCCTTGATGATTTCAGTCATGGTGACGCCCAGCCGGTTTTCCACCAGCACGATTTCGCCGCGGGCAATCAGCCGGTCGTTGACGAAGACCTCGATGGCTTCACCCACCTGCCGGTCCAGTTCGACCACTGTGCCTTCGTCCATGTTGATCAGGTCGGCCACCGGTATCCGTGCCCGTCCCAGGATGACCGATACGCGCACCGGCACGTCGAATATGGCCTCCAGATCGGCCACCGTCTTTTCCGTCATCGCTGCGGGAGCGGATTTTTCGGGGGCCTGCATTTCCTCCAGGGGGACTTCGGCGGCCGGATTGCTGGCATCGGCGGGGGTGCCCGGTGCGTTTTCGGCTCCACTGGCGGAAGGATCGGAGGGGGGGACCAGATCGCTCAGATCGTCGTCGCTCATCGGGTTTTCTCCGTTTCGGGTTGGATTGTCTCAGGGGATGGGGAGGAGGCGGTGGCGGGTGTGGAACGGGGCGGGCAGTTGGCGGCAATGAAGGCGGCAAGCTTCTCGTTGATGGCACCTGACATGTTGGCCAGATCACGCACCAGACCGCCATCCTTCCATTCCAGACGGGCGTCG
This sequence comes from Hyphomicrobiales bacterium, assembly GCA_027082895.1. Taxonomy (GTDB): domain Bacteria; phylum Pseudomonadota; class Alphaproteobacteria; order Rhizobiales; family Devosiaceae; genus DROE01. The sequence continues at coordinate 2,462 of JALWTJ010000247.1, forward strand.
CCCAGCAGGATTTCGGGATCCCCCATCACGATCAGGCGGCCATCAAAGCCGCTGGTGTGTATCTGTTCCGCAGCCTTCTTTTCGATGGCATCGGCAAGGTCGGGATGGCACCGGATCAGCAGGTGGGGAACCTGATCGAGGGAGGCAAGGCATTCCGAGATCAGGGATTCGATTTCTGCAAGGGGGGCACGGGCGATCAGGTTGGCGGCAAGTTTCTTGCCCACGGCAACGGCCAGTTTTGCCGCGGTTTCAAGGGTTTCCTTGCGGGAGGCATCGGCCTGGGCGGCAATGGTGGCGGTCTGATCTGCCAGCCGGCTTGCGGCATTGCTCAGTTGGCGGGCGGCCTGGTTGGCGGCGGAATTCTCGCCATCGGCCAGCCCTTTTGCATAGGCTTCCTGCCGGGCCGCTTCGACCAGCGCTTCGACATCCTGATGGACCGGCGTCCGTGCGGGGTTCTTCAGGGCGCTGAAGTCGCGATCAAAGGCAAATTTGCGGGGGGCAGGAGCGTTCATGACTATCCGATCATCTCCACATCGCTGGTACCCTTGTTGATGACGATTTCCCCGCGGGCCGCCATGTCCTTGGCGGTGTTGACCATGCGGCTCTGGGCTTCGTCCACGTCGCTCAGGCGTACCGGGCCCATGGCTTCCATGTCATCCCTGGCCATCTTGGCGGCGCGGGCGGACATGTTGGAAAAGAACAGTTCCTTGGCCTGTTCGCTGGCCCCCTTCAGGGCAAGGGTCAGGTCGTTGCGGTCCATGGCCTGCAACAGGGCCTGAATGGCGCTGGGCTCAAGGTTGATAAGGTCGTCAAAGGTGAACATGAGCTCCTTGATCCGGTCCGAGGCTTCCCGGTTGATTTCTTCAAGGGCGGTCAGGAAGCGGGTCTCCGTCTGCCGGTCGAAGGAGTTGAAGATGTCGGCCATCAGTTCATGGCTGTCCCGTTTCTGGGTGTGGGAAAGGGTGGACATGAACTCGGTGCGCAGGGTCGTTTCGATCTTTTCCAGAATTTCCTTTTGTACCGGCTCCAGGGCCAACATGCGCTGGATCACGTCCATGGCCAGTTCTTCGGGCAGGACCGCCAGCACCTTGCTGGCATGGTCGGGGGACAGCTTGGACATGATGACGGCAACGGTCTGGGGATATTCGTTCTTGAAATAGGCGGCGAGGATTTCCTCGTTTACATTGGACAGCTTTTCCCAGATGTTGCGTCCGGCGGGCCCGCGAATTTCCTCCATGATCGAATCCACCCGGTCTTCGGGCAGGAAGGACAGCAGCAGGCGTTCGGTGGTTTCCGAGTTGCCGGCGATGGAGCCGTTGGAGGAAATTTCGGTGACGAAATCCACCAGAAGCCGGTCCAGCATGTCCTGGGTTATCGGTCCCAGGCTGGACATGGCGCGTGAAAGCTCGCGAATTTCGATTTCGTCCAGTTCCTCGAAAATGGGCTTGCCATAGTCCGGGCCGAGGGCGAGCAGGATGACGGCGGCCTTTTCGGCGCCGCTCAGGTCGCGGGTGACGGCATCTTCACCGACGACGAGGGTCTGGCCGTTGTTGCCTTGCTGTGTGAGAGCTGTGCTTGCCATGGGAACCTACGCTGCCTGGTGCAGCCAGTCGCGCACGATGGTGCTGGCCTGCTTGGGATGTTGTTCAACCAGTTCGCCGACTTTGGTCAGGGTGCGGGTCTTGGCTTCCCCTTCGGACTGGGCGGCGCCCATCAGGTCGGCATCGCCATCAAGGGGCTGACCGTCGACGGTTGTTCCGTTGGCGGCGGCCTGCAGGGCCATGTCCGGGGTGACTTCGGAATTGACCGGATCGGCAAGGGCGAGGGGGGGTTCGGGTTCCAGTACCCGCTTGATGAGGGGACGCATGACGAACAGCATCAGGGCAAGGGATATGATCAGGGTAACCAGCATCTGCGCCGCGTTGATCAGGTCGTCGCGGGTGAAGTCGAACAGGCCGGGAGCGGCGGTGCCCGCGGCGGCCAGATCGGGACGTTCCACGAACTGGAGATTTGTCACGGCAACCTGGTCGCCCCGGGCTTCGTCATAACCGATAGCGGTGCGCACGAGCGTGGTCAGCTGGTCCAGTTCTTCCTGGCTCCGGGGCTGATAGGTGGCGGTGCCGGTATCGTCGGTGGTGTAGTTGCCGTCCACCAGAACCGCGACGGACAGGCGCTTGATGGCGCCAGCTTCGGAGATGGTGGTCTGGGTGGATTTGGAAATCTCGTAATTGGTGGTTTCCTCGGTGGTGGTGGACTGGTCGGTTGCCCCGGCGGAGGACGCCGTATTCTGGGAGGCGCCGGGCAGTTCGTTGCCTACGCTGACCGCGCCGCCATTGCTGGCGCCGGTGGAGGAATTGCTCAGTTCGCGGGTCTGTACGGAGCGCACCACCTGTCCTTCGGGGTCGAAGGTCTCGGTGTTCTTGGAAACCTTGTTGTATTCCAGTTCGGCGCTTACCTGTACCCGGACGCGGCCCGGTCCGACAACGCTGCTTAGCATTTCTTCAAGCTGCGTGCGCAGGCGTGCTTCCATGGCGCTGGCCCTGTCGTCGATGTTGGTGGCGACCAGGGAAGGGTCGTTGGTGCCGTTGCCGGCTGCCAGCAGGCGCCCCGAATCGTCGATGATGGAGACATTGTTGGGGCTCATTCCCTGAACGGCAGCGGACACCAGATGCTGAATGGCATTGATTTCGCCGCTGGAGAGGGTGCCGCGTACACCAAGGGTGATGGAGGCGGTGGGGTCCGTGCGTTCGCGCCGGAACAGTTCGCGCTTGGGCAGAACCAGGTGCACCCGGGCACTGCGCACCCGGGCCAGGGAGGAGATGGTGCGGGCCAGTTCCCCTTCCATGGCGCGAATCAGGTTGATGTCCTGCACGAAGGAGGTGGCGCCAAGGGTGCTCTGGCTGTCAAAGATTTCGTAGCCGACCTGCCCGTTCGTGGGCAGGCCATCGGACGCCAGCATCATGCGGGTGGAGGTGATCTGGTCCCGGGGAACAAGGATGCTTTCGCCTTCGCCGCGCACCTCGTAAGGGATGCCCGATGCCTGAAGCTGGGAGACGATGGCCGCGGAGTCATCAAGGGAAAGGCCGGTATAAAGGGGGGCCATCTGGGGGGTGGTAACCCGGAAGATCAACAGACCGAAAAAGCCAATCAGCAGAACGGCAACCAACGCCATGGCGGACAGGCGCGCAACGCCAAGTCTTTGTAAAATACCACTGATCTCGTTCATTGCACCACCGGTAAAGACAAAGGGGCCGGAAAGGGGTCCGGGTGAAGCTGGTGGGCAAAATTTACCTAGCGTATGGTAAACATAATCTTAACGGGCTGGTTAATATCTCCTGAAGCGGCAAATTTTTCCTAGCCGGGCTTGTAACGCTCCTGGGATATTCGCACGTACTGAAGTGAATATCGCTGTCCGTTCACGGGGGCATTCTGGTGTGAAAAAAGTTTTTGTCCGGATAGGATTGGTGTCGTTTGGAGCGGTTTTGCTGGTTGTTTCGGCCATTTTGGTCATGGTCCCGGCAGTAGCTGCCTATGCCTGCCCGCGCTGCTATGATCTCAAGCCGGTTGGGGAGCGAATATTTGTTGATCAGCAGATGAATGGGGAGCAGGTCTGTCAGATTCGCCAGGTGGTGGCCGATGCCCGAAAACGGGTAAAAGACTTTTACGGGCACCTGGAACAG
>JALWTJ010000248.1 GCA_027082895.1 Hyphomicrobiales bacterium
TTTTCCAGATCAATGCCCGCCGGCCCGATGATCTGCGCCTTGTGCCCCCCCGAGCCCGGCGCGCTGCATACCGCAAGGGTGCAGGCCGTGGTGGCGTGGGCACGCCAGTCCTGATGGTCGGGAACATAGACGCAATGGGGCGGTGTGCGCTCGAACACGTCCATGCGCTCGCCCATTTCCCCGAAATCCTGCCCGGCACCGCTGATTTCGGCCTTGCCCTCCACCAGCACCAGAATGGTTTCCCGCTCCCCGTTGCTCTCGCGCACCACGTCTCCCGCCCGCAGGCGATAAAGGGAAAAACCCACATAGTCCCAGTTGGCGGACCGGGGGGTTATATCGTGCACCTTGCCATGGGTGCCGGCGGGCCTGCGCAGCAGATCGGGCGAATTGTCCCTTGTCATGATGAACTCCTGTCAAGGCCCGCCTTCCAGGCCATGTTCCTGAGCGCGGAAAGGCCCATGGACTGATAGTGAAACGGATTGCGCACCGCCGGATCCTGTTCCGCTTCGATCACCAGCCAGCCCGAATAATGGTGCGCGGCGGCGATTTCCAGCACCGGTTCGAAGACCACGCATCCTTCCGGGTCGCCGGGCACCGTGAACACGCCGCGCCGCACCCCTTCCAGAAAGGAAAGGTCTTCCCGCTCTACCTGTTGACGAATATCGTCGCGAACGTTCTTGGCATGGATATGACGGACCCGTCCCATGTGCTTGCGCGCCACCTCCGCCGGATCGGCACTCCCAAACAGGGCGTGTCCCGTATCCAGCAAAAGGCAGGTATGGGGGCCGGTGGCATCCATGAAACGATCGATTTCTTCTGCCGTTTCCACAACGGTTCCCATATGGTGATGATAGACAAGATCGATGCCCTGATCCGCGGCCTGCCGGGCAAGGGTTTCAACCCCCCTGCCAAAGGCACCCCACCCACCGGCGGGAAGCTTCGGGCTTTGGTTCAGCGCTACGTCATTCTGTCCGTGAATGGCATTGGATGTTTCGCAAACGATGCACACCGCGCAACCCATGGTCCTGAGCAGGTCCAGTTGGCCCTGCAATGCTGCCGCTTCTTCTTCGATGGATCGGGTCAAAAGGTTCAGGGAATACCAGCCGGAGATGAATTCCAGACCATGGGGAGCAAGGGCCTGCTTCAATGCTTCGGCATCTCCCGGCATCTTGTGCCCCTTTTCGATGCCGTCAAAGCCGATTTTCGCCGCTTCGGACAGGCATTGTTCCAGCGGAATATCCGCCCCGAGGCTCTGATCGTCATCGTTGGACCAGGCAATGGGGTTGGTGCCGTAAAGGATCATTTCGTATCTGTCCTTTCCCGGGTTTCTTCCCGCTCGGCCAGTGCCCTTTCATAGGATTTTCGCGCTGCCGTTACCTGCGGGCGCGCCGAGACTTCAGGTACCGCCACGTCCCACCATGCGCCCCCCGCCTCCGTGGAAGCGAGCGGGTCCGTCTTGATTTCAATGACATGGGTCTGCGCTGACTGTCGGGCACGCACCATGGCGTCTTCCAGCTCCCGGATCGATCTGACCGTTTCGCCTGTGGCGCCCATGGATGCCGCATGGGCGGCAAAATCAATGTGCGAAGGGGTAGCGTGGCGCGCCGTATCCAGCAGGTTGTTGAAGCTCTCGTTCCCCGTGCCGGTCTGCAAACGGTTGATGCAGCCAAAGCCCCGGTTGTCCAGCACGACGACGATGATCTTTATGCCCAGCATGATGCTGGTGGCGATTTCGGAATTGGCCATCATGTAGGAGCCATCACCCACCATCACCACCACTTCCCGGTCCGGGTTGGCCATCTTCACGCCCAGCCCCCCCGCAATTTCATATCCCATGCAGGAAAAGCCGTATTCCACATGGTAGCCGCCATCTCGTCCCGGTTTCCACAGCTTGTGCAGTTCTCCGGGCAGTCCGCCAGCGGCGCAAACGACAATGGCATCCTTGTCCACCTGCCGGTTGACTGCGCCAATCACCTGCGCATCGCTTGGCAGCACATTGTCCCCGGCAGGCGCGGCCGTTGCCTGTTCCACCGCACGCAGCCATTCCTGCTTCAGATCCTCGTCCGGGGGCGTGAAGCGGACATCCCCGAACTGTTCTTCCAGGTCTTCAAGGCCGCAGGCCGCATCACCGACCAGAGCCAGTGCGTCCTGTTTTTCCCCGTCATAGGCCGTCACGTTGAGGGAGAGGATCCGGTGTTTCGGGTTGCGGAACAGGCCCCAGCTTCCGGTGGTAAAATCCTGAAAACGCGTGCCGATACCAAAGATAAGGTCGGCATCGGCCGCCACCCGGTTGGCGGCGGATGAACCGGTCACCCCGATGGCCCCCAGATTGAGCGGATGATCCCAGGGGAGGGCGGACTTTCCCGCCTGCGTTTCGGCAACCGGAATGTCGTGGGCCTCGGCGAACCGGCGCAATTGCTCGCACGCCCTCGAATAATGCACCCCGCCACCGGCAATGATCAGTGGCTGACGGGCTTCTTTCAGGGCGCGGACGGCTGCATCAACTTCTCCCCGATCAGGGCGCGGGCGGCGCATGGTGCGCACCCTTGGAGCGAAAAAGCTTTCGGGCCAGTCATAAGCCTTGGCCTGCACGTCCTGACAGAAGGCCAGCGTGACCGGCCCGCAGCTTGCCGGGTCCGACAGGGTGGCAAAGGCGCGGGGCAGGGCGCTGAGCAGCTGTTCGGGGCGCGTGATCCGGTCGAAATAGCGGCTGACGGGCCGGAAACAGTCATTGGCGCTGACCGTGCCGTCGCCAAAATCCTCGATCTGCTGCAGAACCGGGTCCGGCAGCCGGTTGGCAAACACGTCCCCCGGCACCAGAAGCACCGGCAGCCGGTTCACATGGGCCAGCGCCGCCGCCGTTACCATGTTCAGCGCCCCCGGACCGATGGAGGTGGTCACCGCCATGGCCCGCTTTCGCTTGCTGGCCTTGGCATAGGCAATGGCCGCATGGGCCATGGTCTGCTCATTGTGGCCCCGCCACGTGGGCAGGCTGTCCCGCACATCATACAGTGCTTCGCCGATCCCGGCCACGTTCCCATGGCCGAAAATGGCCCAGAAGCCGGAAATGAAGGTCTGGTCGTCCGCCGTTTTCTGCGCCGCGATATAGCGCACCATGGCCTGGGCGGCCGTCAGCCGGATCGTTGACATTTCGCGTTTGTCTCCAAGGTCTGGTTGTGTGCTTCCCGCCGGGCCGTGTCCCAGCTGTCGCACAGGGCAGCATAGGCAGCCGCCATGGCATCGATGGCCGCTTGATCGTCTATTTCCCCGGCAAACCAGCGCCGGGCACTGGGGCCGAAGATGGTCCGGCCCACGGCGAATCCCCGGATAAGTTCATGCCGGGCCGCCACCGCGAGGCTTTCCTCCAGATCCTGACGTGTTGCGTCCAGACCCAGCACCACGATGCCCCGGCACCATGGATCGTTGCGCGAGACAGCATCGCAAATCAATTCCCACGCCTGCTCGTTTCGGCTGGGTTCCAGCTTCCACCAGTCCGGATAGACGCCGATCTCGTAAAACCGTTCGATGACCGACACATACCCTTCCGGAGTGCATGGGGCGACCTTTGAGGGGACCACTTCCAGCAGGAATTCCAGTCGGTTGCGCCGCGCGGCGCGGAACAGGCGGGAAATTGCTGCTTCCTGCTGATGCTTCATCTCCGCCGTATCATCCGGGTGATAAAAACACAGGACCTTGACCACCTGCTCAAGCGGCCATTCCATCAGACCACCAATATCTTCGCCCAGTTCCGGTTCCAGTTCCAGCGGGCGCGAGCCGGGAAGTTCCACCGGCCGGGCGCACCACAGGCCGCTTCCTGCTCCGGCAAACAGGGCATCCTGCCCCAATTGGGAATCGCACAGGAAGCCATAGCCATGCCGGTCGCCCGCCACCTTTTGCGTGGCCTTCAGGCACAATTGCTTGAACAGGCCGATCCGGGTGTCATCAGCGCCAGCCGCTTGCGCAATCTCCCGTATCTGGGCCCGGTGATCAAAGGCGAACACCCGCAGGTCCGGCCAGTCTCCGGCGCGGGTTGTTGACCAGTGAACCTGCTCCAGCGCCCGGTCATGGCGCAGGGCAGGGGTCGCATAACCGTTTTCGAAGAAATATTGCAGTTCGTCCCAACTGGGATAGGCCGGAGTGCATCCGTGCCGACTGACTGCAAAGGCGCCGCATGCATTGGCATATTTCAGGCTGGTGGGCCAGTCCTCGTCGTTCAGCCAGCCCTTGAGAAGTCCGCTCATGAACCCGTCACCGGCCCCCAGCACATTGAACACCTCGATGGGGAAACCCGGCCCGCTTTCTCCCTCATCAAGCGTGTCCGGAATGGCCGATGTGAAGGCGACAGCCCCCATTGGCCCGCGCTTGCATACCAGCGTTGCATCCGACAGTTCGCGTATGTTTTTCAGAGCGGCAACGGTGTCGGTGGTTCCCCCGGCAATGTGAAACTCCTCCTCCGTGCCCACGATCAGGTCGAACAGGGGCAGGCTGGATTGCAGTTTTCGCGTTACTGCCTCTGATGATACGAAACGGCTTTCCCCTTCTCCGGCCTCCGCCAGTCCCCAGAAGGTGGGGCGATAGTCGATGTCCAGAGCCGTGCGGGCACCGTTCCGGCGTGCCAGATGCACCGCCTTCAGGGTCGCTGCCTCCACTTGCGGGTTGCTCAGATGGGTGCCCGAGGCCACCACCGCCCGCGCCCGGGCGATCATGTCCGGGTCGATGTCATCTTCGCAAATGGCCATGTCGGCGCAGTTTTCCCGGTAAAAGATCACCGGGAAGCGTTCCTTGTCCCGAATGCCCAGTAACACCAGTGCCGTCAGCCGGTCCGGGTCGGTGCGAACGGCGCTGACATCCACTCCTTCGCGTTGCAGCTGCTCACGGATGAAGCGCCCCATATGCTCGTCCCCGACCCGGGTGATCAGGGCCGATTTCAGGCCCAGCCGGGCACAACCGGCGGCTATGTTGGTGGGGGAGCCACCGATATATTTCTGGAAGGAACCCATGTCCTCCAGCCGTCCCCCGACCTGGGTGCCATAAAGGTCGACGGACGACCGGCCAATGAGAATGACATCGAGTTTCATACGGTTCCGCCCAGTGAGCCTTCAAGGGTTGCCAGTTCCTGCCCGCCCGCCATCATGTCCTGCAATTCCTCCGGCGTGATTTCCCCGCGCAGGGCAGTGCCAAGGGTCTTGCCCCGGTTCAATACCGTGAACCGGTCGCCCACCGCCATGGCATGGCGCACATTGTGGGTGATGAATACCACACCTATGCCTGCCTTGCGTACCTTGTCGATGGTTGCCAGCACGTTTGACGTCTGGCGGACCCCAAGGGCGGATGTGGGTTCGTCCAGAATGAGCACCTTGGCACCGAAATAGACGGCGCGGGCTATGGCCACCGTCTGCCGTTCGCCCCCCGAAAGGGTGCCCACGGCCTGGGACGGTTCGCGCAGGTTGATGCCCATCTTGGCCATTTCTTCCATGGTGACCCGGTTGGCCAGCTCGAAGTCGAAGAACCTGAACGGTCCTGTTTTGCGCACCGGCTCGTTGCCCATCCAGAAATTGCGGGTGACGCTCATCAGCGGGATCATGGCCAGATCCTGGTAAACGGTGGCAATACCCGCCGCCATGGCGTCCCGGGGGCTGGCGAAATCCATCTCCCGCCCCTCGAACAGGATCGTGCCCGCGGTGGGCTTGTGCACCCCTGCCATGGTCTTGATGAAGGTGGACTTGCCCGCCCCGTTGTCGCCCAGCAGGCAGTGCACTTCCCCCCCGTTCACGTCGAAGCTGACACCGGCCAGCGCAATGACGGGGCCGAAATGCTTTTCGATTGCTTTCATTTCAACGATTGGTCCCGACATCTCAGCGCTCCCCGGTTATGATGCGACGAATGTAGGTGTTCAGAATGACGGCCAGAATGAGGATGGTGCCAAGGAACACGCGGAAAAGCGAGCTTTCGGCGCCCGAAAAGAACAGGCCCTGCTGCACCACGCCGAAGATCAGCGCCCCCAGTGCCGCGCCGACAACCGAACCGTAGCCGCCTGTCAGAAGCGCCCCCCCGATGACAACGGAGATGATCGCTTCGAATTCCTTCAGCAGTCCCCGGTCCGCTGCCGCCGAACCGAA
>JALWTJ010000249.1 GCA_027082895.1 Hyphomicrobiales bacterium
GATGCGGCCAGCGCCTGCGTGGAAATGGATGCAGACGCCATGCCGGCGGCCAGCAGCGCGGCGGCAAGAATTGATGTTTTCTTCATGGGGTTCCTCCTGGGGATCGTTTTCAAATCCGTCAACACAAAGGACAGCACGAAACCCGCCCTTGCGTTATCCCTGATTATCACCATATAATTCAATCGTCAAATTAAATAGGCTGGACGGGACTTCACATCTTCTTTTGCCGGGGAATCTGCTAGAAAACCGGCAGAAATGCCCATATCCCCGCAGCCGGCGCAACGGCATGAGCCAGGGATATTGCGAAAAGAAGTCAGAAGGCGAAACATGCAATGAAGCGGAAAACATGGAACATCTGAAGCGCTCCAGCCGCGGCATCGTACTGGATACCATCCGCAAGACGGAGCGTGTGGCACGCATCGATATTGCCAACGAAACCGGCATGAGCGCGGCTACAGTGACCGGAATTTCGGCCGAACTGCTTTCCCAGGGTCTGATCGAGGAGGTGGCGCCGGACGCATCACCTTCCGATTCGCGGCGCGGACGCCCCCGGGTCGGGCTGAAAATCCGCGGCGAAGCGCATCTGGTGGCCGGGGTCAAGATTGCGGACCGGAGCGCGGTGGTGGCGCTGCTGGATTTCGAGGGCAAGCTGGTGGGAGAGTTTTCTCTCCCCCTGCCCCATCTCAAGATGTCGGCACAGGAATGCGCCGGTTTCATCCGGGAACTGATGGAAGCAGCCATGGCAACAAATGGCCGCCACCTGTCCGACCTGTCCGGAATCGGCCTTGGCATGGCCGGTGTCATCGACGCTCCACGCGGTTTCGTGCACTGGTCGCCAAGCCTGACCACGCGCAACGTGCCGCTGCGCCAGTTGCTGGCGGATACCTTTGCCGCTGCGGGGCCGTGTCCGCCCATCTTTCTGGACAATGATGTCAACCTTGTTGCGCTGGCCGAACAATGGTTCGGGCTGGGGCGTAACGTGTCCGATTTCATCGTGGTCACCATCGAAAACGGGGTGGGCATGGGCATCGTGATCAATGACAATATCTACCGGGGCACCCGGGGGTGCGGCGCCGAATTCGGCCACACCAAGGTGCAGCTTGACGGGGCCCTGTGCCGGTGCGGGCAGCGCGGCTGCCTGGAAGCCTATGTGGCTGACTATGCGCTGCTGCGCGAAGCCAATATCTCGGGGGAGGCGTTCCAGGATCCCAATGCGGAAAAACAGGTTCAGGAGCTGTTCTACAAGGCCAAGGCGGGAGACGTGACGGCCCGCACCATCTTTCAGCGGGCCGGCAAGATGTTCGCCCTGGGGCTGGCCAATATCGTCAACATCTTCGATCCCAAGCTGATCATTCTTTCCGGCGAGAGGATGCAGTTCGACTATCTTTATGCGGGGGAAGTGATCGAGAACATGAAGAATTCCGTGGTGCAGATCGACGTTTCCCCCCCCGAGGTGCGCATTCACAAGTGGGGCGATCTGATGTGGGCAAAGGGGGCGGCGGTGTTTGCCATGGAGGGCGTTACGGAACGGGCATTGAGGGAGTTGAGCAAAAATGCACGCTAGAAAAAGAACGAAACCGGCCACATGCCTTTCTTGGGGTCGGGCCATACTGATGCTGGCAGCAGGGACACTGGCAGCGCACATGCTGGCAACGGGCGCCGTTGCGGCGGACGGATCAGGGGACAACAACCCGGTACCGCCTGCTCCCCGCTTCCGGGAAATCGCGCAACAGTTGAACATTCACCACCAGTATGTCGGGGGATGGGAACATTTCGTGGGCGGTGGTGTTGCCACCCTTGATTGCGATGGGGACAGGCTCCCCGAACTGTTCGTGGCCGGAGGCGCGGCGCCTTCCATATTGTTGCGCAATACCAGTTCGGCCCCCGGCGCGGCGCTGGCTTTCACGGAAGAAACACCCGACAATCTGCGCATTCCCGGGGTTATCGGGGCCTATCCCCTTGACGTGGACAGCGACGGCATACTGGACCTGATGGTCCTGCGCGCAGGGGAAAACCTTCTGCTGCGCGGTTCGGGAAACTGCCGGTTCGCCCCCTTCCCCGCCTCCCTCGGCTTCAAGGGGGGCACGGCCTGGACCACCGCCTTTTCGGCCACCTTCGAGCCGGGAAAGCAGTTGCCCACGCTGGCGGTGGGAAACTATGTGGACCGCGACAATCCGGATGGCCCGTTCGGTGCCTGCGATACCAGCTGGCTGTTCCGTCCGCAGGGGGAACGTTACGCCCCCCCCTTCCCGCTTGATCCGGGCTATTGCACCTTGTCCATGCTGTTCTCGGACTGGGGCCGAAAGGGGCGGCAGGACCTCCGGGTGAGCAATGACCGGCACTATTACCCGGCCGGGGGCGAGGAACAGATGTGGGTTGTTTCCCCCACTCCGCACCTGATGGGTGCAGCCGATGGCTGGGTCTCCTACAAGTTGTGGGGCATGGGAATCGCCAGCCGGGACATCAGCGGTGACGGGATCCCGGAAGTCTTCATGACCAGCATGGGCGACCAGAAGCTTCAATATCTGGTTCCCGGCGCCACCGGCCCCCGGTTCGCCGATGCTACCTATGAAAGGGGCACCACGGCCCAGCGTCCCTATACAGGGGGTGACACCAGGGGTTCGACCGGCTGGCATGCCCAGTTCGGTGACGCGCAGAACGACGGGTTCGATGACATCTTCATTGCCAAGGGCAATGTGGACGAGATGCCCGACAGCGCCGTGATGGATCCCAACAACCTGCTGCTGCAATCCCCCGACGGCATGTTTCATGAAGCCGGCGATGTGGCCGGTATCGCGTCGGGAGAAAGGGGACGGGGGGCATCCTTTGCCGATCTCAATCTGGATGGAAAACTGGACCTTGTGGTGGTCAACCGGCGGGCGGACATGGAAATCTACCAGAACGTGACCCAAGGGGCGGGCAACTGGCTTGAGGTGCAGATCATGCAGCCGGGCATCAACCCGTTCGCGGTGGGAAGCTGGCTGGAAGTTGCAGCCGGGAACCGCTCGTGGACACGGGAAATCACGGTTGGGGGCGGCCATGCCAGTGGCGCCGCCGGCTTTTCCCATTTCGGGCTGGGGGATCAGGATCTGGTGCGCCTGCGCATCATCTGGCCCGATGGCACCCCATCCCATTGGGAGGAGATTTCCGCCAACCAGGCCCTGATCCTGCGGCGGGACGGGAACCAGTTCCGGGCGCAAGACCCGTTCCGGGCCGACAGGACCGAATGAATACCGGGTCCGAATCAGAAAATCGGCCCCTTCCCACCGGATGGGGAGGAGCCGACAAAAGAAAAGCCGGACCCGCTGAAGCCATCCGTCAGCGGATCAGGGGCCGAACCTGAGGAATCGCGTCAGCCCTGACGCGGGCGAAAAATACGGCCGATCATGGGCACCAGCAGGGCGGCAATGGCGATCTTGAACAGATCACCGACCACGAAGGGCAGCACGCCGGAGGTGAATGCCATGGGCACACCCAGGTAACGGCTCAGCCAGGCAAATCCCAGCCCCAGCACGATGGCCGAGCCCAGGGACATGATGACGAAGGAACGGATGAAGGAACGATCTGCGCCCCGTTCGGCAAACCAGCCCACGAACCCCACAGCAAGCACGAAACCGACAATATAGCCGCCGGTGGGGCCCATCATGTAGGCGAGACCGATACCGCGTTCCGGCGAGGTGGCGAATACCGGCAGGCCCAGCGCCCCCTCCAGGACATAGAGCAGAGCGGCGGCCAGACCGAGCCGAAAGCCATAGGTAGAGGCAAGCACCATGACGGCGAGAGTCTGCATGGTCATGGGAACCGGAATGAAGGGCACAGAAATCTTGGCCGATACCCACAGGAGGATGGACCCGGAAAATGCCAGCATGAAATACATGATCATGCGGGAGGTGCCCTGTTCGGGCAGAACGGCCGAAACGATCGGTGCCGGAGCACTTGCGGTTGCGCTTGGCATGTGGTCGCCTTTCTCTGAAAAAAAATTGCGATTCCTTTTACGATGCAATTCCAATGTCTTCAATGGGATAATTGTTCATGCCCCCAGCCGGTCCTTCCCCTGCCTTCCTTACCGACTTTCACCCGGTGGTGGGCCAGCCCACGCGGGTGGCACCGGACATCATTGCCATCTGCGCACCCAATGGTGGCCCCTATACGTTCACGGGCACCAATTCCTATCTGGTGGGTGAGGACGACCTGCTGATCATCGATCCGGGACCAGCGGAAAAAGCGCATCTTGACGCCCTTGAAAGGGCCATTGGCGGGCGGCGGGTACAGGCCATCCTGCTCACCCATACCCACACGGACCATTCCCGACTTGCGCCGGAACTTGCGCGCCGCACCGGCGCTCCCATCTGGTTCGGGGGGCGACACCGGTTGTCGCGTCCCCGGCGACCGTTCGAGGTCAACCTCATTCACGGCTCCTGCGACTGGGCGCTGAGGCCGGACCGGACCCTTGCAGACGGCGACATGGTGGAAACTGGTAACACCCGGCTTCAGGTCATCGAAACCCCCGGGCACTGCGCCAACCACCTGGCATTCGGGGTGGTCGGCACCCCTTACCTGTTTTCCGGCGACCATGTCATGGGCTGGAATTCCACGCTGGTTGCCACGCCCGACGGATCCATGGCCGCCTATTTCGCTTCCCTCGAGAAACTGCTGGACCTTGACTGGTCCCACTATTTCCCCGGTCACGGGGCGCCCATTGCACACGAGGGGGCCGACATGAACGCCAAAAGCTTTTCTCGGGCGCTGCTCAACCACCGGCGAGTACGCAACCGGCAGATATTGGAGGCGATCGGCAGGGGAGCACAAACGGTGCGCCAGGTCGTGGCCGCCATCTATCCGGAAGCGGGCACATCCATCCGGATCGCTGCCGCAATGACGGTTCAGGCACATGTGGAATATCTTTGCGAGCACGGCAAGCTCACGATTCGGCGGCGATTGTTCCGGCCTGCGCTGCTGGGGCGGGTCTGAACGTTCTCAGCCCGTATCCCCACCCTTGCGCTGTACCATCTGGTCCAGTTCCTGCAGAAATTCCTCGATTCGTCGGCCGTTCACCCCCAGATCATGCACCCCGTTCAGGGAGGCCGAACGCATGTCCACCCGTGCCCCGTCAAGGGTGCGGGTTACCCGGATGGCAACCTCGTCCCGCCAGCCCATGAAGGTCATGGCCATGGCATTGACCTGCCCCTCCCCGCTCAGGTCCACGGGGCGGGCGACCCGGACGTCCCATTCCCTTTGACCGACCAGCTGCATGACCTGCTCGAACACCGCCTCCGGTTCACTGGAATAGAGCCGGGGCCGTGCGGCGGGAAAGGCCGCCTGCACAAGGGAAAGGCTGGCGCCCCCTTCGGGACGGGTCGGGGCGGTGGAATGCACGATCATGGCAAGGGGCAGGCGCGGGTCGGTTGTCACATCGTTGGTCAGGGGATAGCGCGAGGCCATGACGGCGCCATAGGCAAGCGGGCTCAGACAGGCCAGCCCCAGTACGATGCCGAACGTGGATTTGCCCCATCCGTGATCGCCGGTTCGCCATATCCTGACATAGGCGGCAATGCCCAGCAGCACTGCAAGGAAGGCCAGCACCACCGCCAGGGCAAACACGATCTGAAAAGCGGTGCTGTTCAGCAGGCGGGTCCGGTGCAGCCACACGGGCAGCACGATCAGGGGCAGGGCAAACCCTGCCAGCCTCCGGGACCACCTTGCGAGCCGGGAAGTGCGGCGCACGATTCTCTTCATGTGGAAAGCCCCGTTGACATCATGGGACAATATCTCCGCGACCTGCGGCAGCAATATGGTGGATGGCCCTGCCGGGCAAATCCCGGGCAATCGGCGCCCCCCCGCTGGCGGGCGCTCATGGACGGGCCTTCCCCGCTGCCCGTGCCGGTGTCGCGCATCATCCCTTGTCCTTTCCCTTGCGCCTGGAAGGCCCCGACACCGACCCCGCCCCTTGATCGCACATGTGACGAATGGCTTGCCATTCGGCGGCCGAAAAGACCGGTGACCGCGATGTCTCATCCCCGGAACCATTCCCCGCGGTTCCGCCCGCTTCGAGCATGGCGCGACGTTCCGCATTCAGGGGATGGCTGGACAGCAGTGCAAATTTTACCGCGTCGGA
>JALWTJ010000250.1 GCA_027082895.1 Hyphomicrobiales bacterium
CATCATCATTTGCAAACAGGCCTGCATAGTCCTGGCCCAGTGCGACCATGATGGCCCCGGTCAGGGTTGCCAGATTGACCATGAACCGCGGCGCAAAACGCTCCTGCGTGTACCAGAGCAGATCCGCCAGCACCATGCGCCCCTCACAATCGGTGTTGACCACCTCGATGGTGGTGCCGGACATGGCGGGAATGATGTCCCCGGGACGATAGGCATTGCCGTCGGGCATGTTTTCAACCAGCCCGATCACCCCCACGGCATTGCACCGGGCCTTTCTCAGAGCAAGGGCCTTCATCAGTCCGGTTACCGCCGCTGCGCCGGCCATGTCCGCCTTCATGTTCTGCATGGAGCCGGCCGGCTTGATGGAAATGCCGCCGGTGTCAAACACCACGCCCTTGCCGACAAAGGCGACAGGATCATCACCGCGGCGCCCCCCCTGCCATTGCATCACGGCCACGCGGGCGGGACGGGCCGCCCCCCTTGCAACGGCAAGCAGGGCGCCCATGCCCAGCTTTTCCAACCGCGCGGCGTCCAGTATCTCGACCTTGACACCCAGTTTCTCCAGTGCCCGGGCCTTTTCGGCGAACTCTTGCGGCCCCAGAACATTAGGGGGCTCATGGACCAGATCACGCGCCAGCAGCGTGCCCTGAACGCTGGCCATGGCCGATGCCAGCAGGCGATCCGTGGCAGCCTTGTCGTCGACTACGAGGTTCAGGGTCAAGCGGTCGCGGTCTGCCCCGTTCCCGTCGTCCTCGTCCTGCCCTGTCTTGTACTTGTCGAACCTGTAATGGCGCAGATGCATGCCCGCCATCATGTGGGCCACCGCCTCCGGAGGCATCCCCGTATCCGACAGGACAAGGGTGGCGCTGTCCCCGGGCAGGCGCCCGAGCACCCCCATCAGCTTGCCCCCCATATCCTGACAGAGGGTACGGGTGGCGGGCATATCGGTCACCGCATCCGGATCCCCCAGACCGAAAACGACCAGGCGGTCAGCCCGTACGCCGGTGGGCGCCAGCAGGCTGAAACTTTGCCCCAAGGTGCCCGAAAAGTCGGCAGCCTGTGCCAGCTTCTTCCATTTCCGGCCCGTGCTTTCCAGCAGATCCTTTGCAACGCCCCGGGGCGCTTTTCCTTCGGCAGCGAACAGGACCATGGTTGCCGTGGCAGCAGGAATGGTTCGAGACGTCTTGATAAGCAATTGTTCGGTCATGATAAATCCATGTCTTGATATGTCATCTTGCGATGTATCTCTTTCGTCGGTACCCACGTCCCCGTGGCAGAAGGGCAACGGGTTCGGCCCGTGGGCGCACCGCCCGAAGCTGCAGGGTCCGCCAAACGGGTGAGCGGGTCAATAGGAGAGCGTGGCGTTTCGGGGTCATTGTGCACAGGAAAGGGGCCCGCATCGGAAAAAGGGAACAGACTCGTTCCCGCCGGGGTGCGTGGCAAGAGTTGACGGGGCCATGAAGCGATGGTTTGAATGGCACATGAGTCAGTTAACCCGTTATCTTGTCGTGCGATTTTCCACCGGGGGGCTGGCCCTGTTCATCATGGCGACATTGCTGGTCCTGCTGATCCAGATGCTCCGGCTGTTTGACCTGGTAACGGAAAAGGGACAGGGGCTGTGGACCCTGTTCGGCCAATCCCTGCTCACGACCCCTCCCCTGTCCCGGCAGATCCTTTACATCTGCATGGGGGTAGGACTTGCCCGCGCCCTTGGCGCCCTGCAGGCATCGCGCGAACTGCACACCATTCACATCACGCGCCGCGTTCGTGCCATCTGGTCCGCACTGGGGATATTCGGAATGACCGGCGCCTTGCTGGCCCTGCTCATTTCCAACTGGGCGGAGCCCGTTGCGCGGCGCACTGCCAGCCTGTGGTCGGCGGAAATCGCGGTGGACCTGCTCAGCCAGACACTGACGCCGGGCCGGTTCACCGATGTGACAGACGGGCTGGTCATTCGCATCGGCGGGCGGGACGGTACCGGGATCATCACCGATTTCTTTGCCGACGACCGACGCGACCCGGACCTGCACCGCACCTATATTGCCAAAAGCGCAGAAATCGTGGCGGGAACCGACGGGTTCCAGATATCCCTTCGGGAGGGGCGCCTGCAGGCGGAAAAGCCGGATGGGGAATTTACCGAAGTGGAATTCGGCCGTTACGATCTGGCCATCGACAAACTGACGGACCCGGTGCAGCTGTCCGACCCGCTCTCGCAGCGGGACAGTCTGACGCTTGTTTCCCAGGCGTTGCGCTCGGGAGAATTTTCCTTCGACGTGGTTCACGAACTTGCCAACCGCCTGTCGGAAGCGCCCCGGGTGCTGGCGCTGGTCTTTCTGATCGGTGCCATCTGGGCCTTCCCCCACGGGCGGCGGGGGCGCACCTACTTTCCGCCGGAACTGATCGTGGTCATGGTCGCCTTCGCGGAACGTTCCTTTTCCAATTTCGAGGCCCGGTTCAGCCCTTGGGGGTTCCTTTCCGGCCCGGCGCTGATGTTCGGGGCCGGGTTGCTGATCCTGCTGCTGCACCTGTTTCCGGGCAGAATTGGCGGGGGAACATATGTGCGGGCACTCCAGGGGGCACTGCTGGCGGGCGCGAAGGCGTTTGGAGGGAAAGGAAAGAGCCCATGATTCCGCGATTGGACATGTTCATCTCCATGCGCATCATGAGCCGGGTTCTGGGGGTCATTCTCCTGTTCTCGTTTCTCATCTTTTTGTCCGAATCCCTTGATTCGGGTCGATTTTCCCGAATCTCTGCCATCAGCGGTCCGTCGGTGGCGTGGCTGGCTGTCCTTACGGCAACCATTCGCTGGAGCATCAAGACCCTGTCCATCACGGTGCTAATCGGTTCCATCGTTGCCCTGCTGGAATTCCAGAACTACCGGGAATTCGTAATCATGAAGGCCAGTGGCGTCTCCATCTGGCGCATCCTGCGCGGCCCCGTTGTTGCCATGCTGGTGTTCGGAGTGCTGGTGACGACGCTTGCCGAAGGGGTTTCCACGCGCATCAACCGGGAAATCAATCCCACCCCTCCCGGCCTTGGCGGGGGCATTTCGCGCGCCACCAGCGACATCTGGTTGCAACAGGAGGGGGAAGATGGCCCCTACAAGGTTCTTGCGGGCAGCACCCGCGAAAACGGCACGGTGCTGCATGATGTGGAGATATTTCCCGAAACCGCAGGGGATATTCGCCGGATACGGGCGGAACGGGCGGACCTTGCGCCGGGAAAATGGATATTGATCAATCCGGTTCTGACCCATGCCGATGGCAGCCGGGAAATGCTGGAGCGATTCGAACTGGCGACCCGTTCCAATGCGGCGGACCTGCGCGTCACCCTGGGTTCAACGGAAGATTTCACCTATTTCGAATTGATCGACGTGCTGGCATCCGGGGTCAATGACCCGGCAATCCGTGCCGCTGCGGCAACACGTCTGGCAAAACTGACGTCGCTGCCTTTATTGCTTGTTGGTTCTTTGTTAATTGCGTTTGCATTTACCGCCGGTTATCGGCGGGGCGGTGCATTTGGAATGACCATCATCTATGGTATCATAATTGGCTTTGTTGTGTTTGTTGTCACCGAGATGGCCGATCGGGCAGGATCATCCGGTGTTCTGGACCCGGCATTCGCAACCTGGGGACCGGCATGGGTCTCGGTTCTGATCGGACTGAGCGTGCTGCTGCAAAAGGAAGACGGGCAATTGTAATGCGTCAGGGCGTCGTCAATTTCCAGAGACAGACCGTCACCGGCGGTTCGGCCGCGCCGGGCAGAGCGCCGGGTTCCCTTGGCCTCGCGCTGATCATGGCCGGTATGCTGATGCTTGGTGCCGCGCCCGCCCGCGCGCAGGCGCTGGGGCCATTTTTCGGCATTGACAACCAGGTCACGAGCCAGTCGGAAAAGGTGCGCCTGCTGCCGGAGGATTTTTTTTCCAGCTTTCCCACCTCGCGGGCGGAAAACATCGCGGTGGAGGCGGACACGCTGGTCTATGACGCGGACAGGAACCGGATCACCGCCGCGGGCAATGTAAAGATGGCCTATCAGGGCTATCTGGCATCGGCAGACCAGGCCGTTTACAACCGTACGACGGGCGACCTTGACCTGATCGGCAACGCGGTGGTGCGGGATCCCGAGCAGGTGGTCTATACGGGCGACAAGATCGCTGTCACGGGGGACTTCAAGCGGGCTTTCGTGCAGGGGCTGGAAATGCAGACCGCCGATGGCGCGCTGATCACCGCAGACAGCGCAGACTACAAGAACAAGGTCGAAGCCGTCCTGAACAATGGCTCCTATGCCCCTTGTGGCTATTGCATCGACAGCAAGGGACGCCGGATCGGCTGGCGAATCCGGGCAACGAAAATCGTCCTCAATGATGCGGAACAGACCCTTTACATGGAAATGCCGCAACTCGAATTGCTGGGGCAGCCCATTGCCAGCATCCCCTTTCTGTGGATGCCTGACCCGACCAATCCACGCGCGGCCGGCTTCCGCTTCCCGAAATTCGACTATTCGCAGGATTATGGTGCACGGATCGCGGTGCCCTATTTCTATCCGCTGAGCCCCACCACGGACCTGTGGCTGACGCCAATGCTGATGTCCCGCCAGATCTTCATGCTGGACGGGGAAATAACACAGAAATTCGATGCGGGCACGGCCAGTATCCGGGCGGCGGGCCTCTACCAGGTGGACAGGAGCGCCTTTACCGGCGAGGCAGGCGACAGGGACTGGCGCGGCGCCATCCAGACGTCGGGAAGCTTCACCCCGGCCCCGCAATGGCGGGCGGGTTGGTCCTATGTGGCGTTCAGCGATCCCGCCTTCATCCCTGACTATCAGCTCAAGGGATTCGACCTGATCAACGACATTTATGTTCAGCACCTGAGCGACAACATCTTCATGGATGCGCGGCTGCAGGAATTTGTCGTTTCCGGCAATGTCCTTCCTTCCAGCCAGCAGCAGCAGGCCCGCACGCTGCCCCTGATGCGCTATGATCAGGTGCTGGAACTGGGCGGGGACAACGGACAGGTGGCCATCACCGCCAACCTGCTGGGAATCAACCGGCAGGCAGACCACACAGGAGTAGTTGGCGGGGTTCCCTTCACCTATGGCACGGCGGGCAACAAGGTTCATGCCAGCGCCCAGGCCCTGTGGTCCCGGCAGTGGATCACCCCGATCGGCGCCACCATCACGCCTTTTGTCGGCGGGCGGCTGGATGCCGCCTATTACGACGGCACATCCGCCCTTGATCCGGTTGCCGCCACCCTGTTCAGCGCCACCCCGATCGCGGCGCTGGATATGCGCTTTGCGTTCATCGGCACCGATGGGCGCAACACCCACCTGTTCGAGCCCATCGCGCAACTGGTTTACAGGGGCAGCTCCAGCACCCTGCCGGGCATTCACAATGACGATGGACAGGGGCTGGTCTTTGAAGATGCCAACCTGTTCAGTTTCAACAGGTTCAACGGACGCGACCGGCAGGAAACGGGATTGCGACTGAATGTGGGCGGCCAGTACATGGCCAATTTCGCAGATGGAAGCTGGCTGCGCCTGATCGGCGGGCAATCGTTCCAGCTGGCCGGTGTCAACAGTTACTCCGTGTTCGACAGCGCCCAGACCGGCGCCGCAAGCGGGCTGGATGGTGCCGCCTCCTTCCTCGTGGCGGGCTTTCAGGCCGCGTTCGGCCCCGGCGCGGACGTGGCGGGAAAGATGGAGTTTGATCCGGCAGCACGGGTGGTCAGCCGGGCGGTACTGGCCGCGGAAGCCAATATTTCAGGCTTTACACTGAGCAGCGAATACAATTTCCAGATTGCCCGGCCGGCCCTTGGTATCGGAACGAACACCCACACCCTTGCCGCGACCGTGGGCGTGCCGGTGGCCGACTACTGGACCGTGACGGCCGGGGCCAACTACAATATCGAGGCCATGGACTGGACCTCTGCCACCCTGGGTGCAACATATGATGATTCCTATCTCTCCTATGGCGCCACCTACACCGCCAATCACACGGTGGGCAGTTCCACCATCGACCACAGGTTTTCCGTAAACTTCAACCTGAAGGGGCTTGGCGGCCTCTAGGCTCCCCGGTTCCGCGTTCCTGCCAAGG
>JALWTJ010000251.1 GCA_027082895.1 Hyphomicrobiales bacterium
GGGGGCCGCATCCACAAGACGGGCGGTCCGGTTCGTACGCGCCCTTTTGGGGGCGGGAAGCGGTATTCGTGAGGGGGATCGCTATCTGGTGCGCCGCGGGGAGATGACTCGGGAAGCGGGCAGGAAAGGCCGTACATCATCAGGAGGGCGGGTCTTCAGCCTCCCGGTGGCCCAGGTGCGGCGCCTTGTCGCTGACGGCGTGTTGCATCTTGAGGCAGACCGGTGCCGGCCAACCGATGCCGCCCCTTGCTGGTTAAAGCGGCAACTGGCGGGTGAAGGAAACCATGCCGCCCAGCATCGCCGGATTCGTTCAACACCACTGGCTCCCCAGGTCAATGATCTGGAAGGCGTTCTGGGCCGTCTGGCCAGCCCTTCCGGCAAGGATGCACAAGCATTCCTTTCCCCTCACCATCTGGCGGCGGCCCGGCACGTGACCGATCTTTTCCAGCGGGCCCGGATGGTGCCACGCATGACCATGTCCTATGATCCGGCCCGCATCCGGGCGCCGGGGAACGGGAGAAACCTGCCGCTCAGTCCCGCGGAATCGGCGGGCGATGCCAGCCGGAAACTGCAGGATTGCCTCGGTTCCCTGCCCTCCGAATGCGCGGGTGTGGTGCGGGATGTGTGCGGGTTTCAGAAGGGGTTGCAACAGGTGGAGTTCGAGCGGCAATGGCCGCGCCGGTCCGCCAAGCTGATCCTGCGCGTGGGGCTCGGGCTGGTGGCGGACCATTTCGGCCTGTCCTGCGGCACGGAACAACGTTCCGGCACCAGGTCGCGCAACTGGAAGGATCAGGGGGCCCGTGCCGGTTTCGTGCGCTGACAGACTTCAGCTGCCAGGCAGGCGAACCGCTCAGCCCTGCTGACAGGCTTCCGCCTCCCGGCGTATCCGCTCCACCATGGCTTTCAGACCATTGGAGCGCTGGGACGTCAGGTGTTCACGCAGTCCGAGCCTGTCGAACATTTCCACCGCATCCGTTCGGGCGATCCATTGCGCATCGCGGCCCGAATAGTAGGCGATCAGAACCGCAACCAGTCCCTTGACGATCATGGCATCCGAGTCTCCCTCGAATTCCATTTTGACCTTTCCGTCTTCTTGCACGGTGCGGGACACCAGCCACACGTTGGATACGCACCCGTGAACCTTGTTCGCCTCCGTTCTTTGGGAGGCGGGCAGGGGGTCCAGCATGCCCCCCAGTTCGATCAGGTACTTGTAGCGGTCTTCCCAATCATCCAGAAAGGTCAGGTTGTCGGAGATGTCTTCAAAACTGTTTGGCGCGCTCATGGGCGCTATGTAGGCCAAACACGTCCCTCTTTCCACTGGATTCTTGCAGAAAGGAAGAAAGGGGGGGTGAGCCGCAGGGCGGGGCAGCGCGCCTGCGGCTCTATCACGAAAACACTCCTGCAATGCGTCGGGGGGACGTCGAGTGTTCCCGGATATGAAATTCGTGCGGTACCGACCTATCCTTTTCGTGTCAGCCGGGGGCGTGGCACCGGTATCGTGCCGTTTGCATGGCCGCCCCCGGTCGTGCTGCCTGATGCGACCGGCGCACGCAGGGAGGCGGCAACACCATCCAGAAGCAGAACTCCCGCATCAAGGCAGGTTTCCCCCGCACAGGCGGCACGCACCGCCCCCTGTCCCAACGCCACCATGCCGGCGGTCCGGATGGCCCCGGAGTCAGGAAGGGACAAGGATTGACCCACATCCACCCGCGGCCCGATTGCAATGAATGCCACTGCCAGCCAGAATATCGAACGTAACAGACCCATGTTCCTGCCCGAATGTCAGCCGTTCCCGTCCTGCGCGGGGTCCGGCAAGTTGAACCTGCCCCATCCCTAGGCCATCCCCGTTAAGCAAGCTTCGCAGAAACCGATAAAATTTTATCCAATCGCCAGAAACTTCCAGGTGCGGCGCCGGCAACATTCTGTTTACTCTAACGGCAAGATTCCCCTCCCGGCAGCGGGGGAAATGCCGAATCCGGAAGCCCCTTAAACATGTCTTAGTGGGTGAGGATGATGGTGGCAGCAGACCGCGCGAGCGGCGCTGTAACCGAGTCGAGTAATGCGTAACACATCCAGTCCCATCCCGATTGATACCGACAGCACCACCTCCCAGTCCTTTGCCATGGGCGGGTTGCAGAACATGCGGAAAAAACTGATGTTCCGGATGGCGCTGTCCATGCTGGTTCTCTCGATTCTGCTGCTGCCCTTTGCACTGGTGGCCCTGCGCCAGGGGCAGTATGTGCCCCTGATCCTGTCCATTCTGGTTGCTGCGGTCACCACCCATTCCATGATTGCACTCAAGACCGGCAATATCCGGCGTTCGGTCCTTCCTGAAACCTTCGGTCTGGTGCTGATGGGGGGGCTGTTGACCCTTGCCGATCCGGATCTTGTCGATCCCGGTCTGGCCATTCTTGTGCTTGTGCCCGTCCATCATCTGCTGACCAATGGCAAGATCAGCAACGCCAGCGCCAGCGCCGTGCTCTCGTTCCTTGCGGCCTTTGCCGGTCTGTGCACCGCCGGCTGGGTCCCCGGCCTGTTGTCCGATGCCTCCATGATCCGCCTGACCGGGCTGGGATATTTCCTTCCCCTCATGGCAAGCCACCTGTTCAGCGCTTACCGATTG
This sequence comes from Hyphomicrobiales bacterium, assembly GCA_027082895.1. GTDB lineage: Bacteria > Pseudomonadota > Alphaproteobacteria > Rhizobiales > Devosiaceae > DROE01. The sequence goes on from JALWTJ010000251.1 coordinate 2,624, forward strand.
TCCCGGATGCGCCAGCACCGGGAGCGGGCCCACAGTCTGGCTGTTCGTCAACTGGCGGATCGCATGGGCGACGGTTATGTGCGCTTCTCGGTGACTGGCAGCGTTCAATATGTCTCAAGCGGCGTGCTCGAACTGCTGGGTGCACGGGCTTTTGAACTGGCCGGAACGGGGCTGCTGGAGAGGGTGCATGTGCTGGATCGCCCCATCTTTCTCAAGGCGGTTTCGGACAACGCCCATGCCGAGTCGGGCGCCAACATGGTCAAGACCCTTGAGGTGCGCCTGCGCAGCGATACAGCCGGGGAAAAGGAAAAGGGGGAAAAGAGTGATTTCATCTGGGTCGAAATGTTCTTTTCGCCCGTACGGGAAGTCAACCCGGCGGATCGGGCTATCGAGATCGTCGCCCTGCTGCGCAACGTGACCAACCGCAAGGACCGGGAATTCGAACTGATCAAGGCCCGCAAGGCCGCCGAGGAAGCATCCTCCATAAAGTCCGGTTTTCTGGCCACCATCGGCCACGAATTGCGCACCCCCCTGAACGCCATTGTCGGTTTCTCCGAAATGATGACCAACGGTATCGGGGGCGAGATGCAGCCCGCCCATCTGGAATATGCAAAGCTGATCCATCAGAGCGGTCACCATCTGCTCGACGTGGTCAACATGCTGCTGGACATGTCCAAGATCGAGGCGGGCAAGTTTGAATTGCACGTCACCGGGTTCGAGCCGGCCAATCTGGTGCGCCCGTGCAAGCAGATGATGGATTCCGCTGCCAGTGAAAAGAATGTCCGGATTGTAACCGACATTGCGGGCAATCTGCCCACCGTACATGGGGACGAACGTGCCTGCCGCCAGATCCTGATCAATCTGCTGTCCAATGCCATAAAGTTTTCCCATCCCGGTGGCGAAATCACCGTGGGTGCCCGCAGGCAGGGCGGTTATCTGGTTCTGAGCGTGACCGACACCGGCATCGGCATGTCACGGGAATCCGCGCAGCGGGTTGGGGAAGCATTTTATCAGGCCCATAATGGTCTCAGCCGCCAGTACGAAGGCACCGGGCTTGGCCTGTCCATCGTCAAGGGGCTGGTGGAATTGCACCAGGGCAAGCTCAAGATCGATTCCGAACTGGGACGGGGGACGACCATATCGGTCATGCTCCCGCTCAAGGGACCACGGGCAGTGCCCGCTGAAACGCCGAATGTCACCCGCCTTGCGCCGTCGGCGAATACCTCTTCAGCCACCGCGTGCTACGAGCCGGACCCGCAACAGGTAGTGCAGGAACGCAAGCAGCACGAAGCCGTCCGTGAACCATCTTACGACCCACGCCAAGAACAAAAGAGTGCAGTTCAATGAACCCGTCCCGGTCCGGCCCCGCGCCCATCGATTTCTTTGCTCCCCTGTTCGATCATTTCCGCTCGGCCCTGCATGTGGCGCTGGCAAGGTTCCTCGCCGCCCCTTTGCGCAATTCGGCCATTGGCCTGGTTTCCATCTCCATCGCATGGTCGGCCAGCAACGCCCTGTTCTGGCAAAGCCGGGCCCACCCCTCGCCATTTTTCGCGTCCCCGACGCGCGGGCTGGTGGTTGAGCATGCCAATGCCACCTCTACTCCGATAATTGCTCCTCAGCCCCTGGAACGGGCCGTTCGGCAGGCCGCCCAGCGCCATGTTGCCCCCGTACAGCCGGCACCCGCCCCCCTGCCGCCGGCGGCGCCTTCCGCCCAGCAGGGACAGGTGACCAACCAGATGCTGGCCGACGCCCAGCGCGCCCTGACCCGGATGGGCCTTTATGATGGCAAGATTGATGGGTATTACGGACCGCAGACGGCCGCGGCCATTCGTGCCTTTGAAACCCGGGTCGGATTGCCCGCCAAGGGGGCGCTGGCCTATGGCGTCATTTCCATGATCAACAGTTCGGCCACCCCTGTCTTTTCGGCTCCTGCTGATGCGGCGCCTCAAGCTTCGGTACAGGCGCCGGAAATGCCGGTTGCCGTTGCACCGCAAAATGATCCGTTGCAGAGAATTGCGGATTCAGTTGCCAATGAACCCTCCCCGCAGGCCGTGGCTTCCGCCAGCCCTGCCGCAACGGACCCGGTAACCGATCGGAAGCTGGTCGAACAGATCCAGCGCGGTCTGGCCAGCCTTGGCTTCTACAATCAGGCCATTGACGGTATCGCCGGGGAATCCACGGCACGGGCCATCCGCGAATTCGAGAATTTCAAGAGCTATCGTCTGACGGGTCAGGTCAGCCCCGAACTGCTGGTCTGGCTGCGCGAATCGGGCGCCCAGATCTGAGCGGTATGATCCGGTGAGCACCCTGCGCGCCGATATCTGGGTATCCGCCTTTGTCCGCGCCCACAACAACCGGGGAAACATCTGCGTCGTTTCGCGTCGCGGTCACGAGGTCTCCGGCCAGATATGGATCGAGGTGGACCATCTCGATGGCACCGGCAGCCTGTTTTCCCCCGCTCCCATGATGGCCTATCCGCCCGAAGCCACCGACATGCTGTTTCAGGTGCAGATGGAGCATGCGCCCATGGCCGACATTGCCGAACGGCTGCGCCGCGAACAGGAATTCGATCCCGATTTCTGGCATATCGTCCTGGAGAGCCGCAGCCCCGAACCCGGACTGAACCTGTGGCGGCCGGAAAACTGACAGGCACGTCCCGCTGTCTGGCCCTGCGGCCCGTCAGCTGGCCCGGCGTGCGCCGATCCGTTCCAGAGCATCAATGGCCCGGGTGATGGCCGGATCCGCCGAAACCCGACGCGCCGCGGGCGCCCGTTGCCTGTCTTCGGTAAAGGGCCGGTACTGGGGCTTGGCCAGATCCAGCAGATTGACATCGCCGCGCCAGGCGCTGAGAAGAAAGGCCATGGCGTCGGCCGAAATGTTCTTGAACATGCGGGCAAATTCGCCAAGGGTGCGCGAACGATCCTCCTCCTCATGGGAGGTGGCATGTATGATCACCTTCAGCCCGTCCTGGGATGAAAGCCCGAAGGCGCGCAGGATCACGAACAGGGCAGCCCCGCTGACATCATGGGCAATCTGGCCGCACCGGACTTCGTCCAGCCGCGTAATCTGGTGCAGCAGACGGGTAACTTCGGGCCGCCGGTTTTCCATGAACAGCTTCATGAGTGCCTTGGACAGATCATCGGTGCGCAGGGAAATCTGTTCAAGCGTGCGCTTGATGGGCGCCGCCGGTGTCTTGCGCAGGGCAAAGGCTTCGATCACCTTGAGCCGGTCCGCCTCTTCCAGATCGAAGAAGGCGGGTGCCAGAAGGGCGGTGTCGAAATCCTTGCGCTTGGCCAGGGACTGGGCAACCTTGTGATCCATCTGGGCGGAACGGGCAAGGGCGTTCAGGTATGGCCCCCTTGGCCGCACCGATTCATTGGCAGCCAGAGCCCGATAGACCCGCCGGCTGTTCAACTGGAACAGCTTGGCC
>JALWTJ010000252.1 GCA_027082895.1 Hyphomicrobiales bacterium
GGGGACAGCCTGAACAACTCCCCCTTCACCCGCCAGAGCCTGCAGGCCATGCTGGAGCGGCTCGGGGTCAACACCCGCGGCGAAACCATCCGCACCGCCAATATCGCCGCGGTGATGGTCACCGGCAACCTGCCCCCCTTTGCCACCCACGGCTCGCGCATTGATGTCAACGTGGCCGCCCTTGGCGATGCCTCCTCCCTGCAGGGGGGCACCCTGCTGGTGACCCCGCTTCTGGGCGCGGATGGGGAAGTCTATGCCATTGCGCAAGGCTCGGTGCTGATCAACGGCTTTCAGGTACAGGGGGACAGCGCAACCGTTACCTCGGGCGTTCCCACCACCGGACGCATTTCCGCCGGGGCCCTGGTGGAACGGGAAGTCAATTTCGACCTTGGCGCCCTGCGCAGCCTGCGCCTCGCCCTGCGCAATCCCGATTTCACCACCGCCCGCCGTCTCGCCCTTGCCATCAACGATTTCATCGGCACCCCGGTAGCCACCCCGGAAAATGCCGCCACCGTCCGCCTCTCCCTGCCCCGGAACTTCGACGGCAACATCGTGGACATGATCACCGATATCGAACAGTTGATCATCCAGACCGACCTGCCGGCCAAGATCATCATCGACGAAAATTCCGGCATCATCGTCATGGGCAGCAACGTGCGCGTGTCCACGGTGGCCGTGGCCCAGAGCAACCTGACCGTGACCATCGCCGAGTCCCCGCAGGTTTCCCAGCCCGATGCCCTGTCCAACGGGGTCACAACCCAGGTGCCGCGCACCGACCTGCAGGTGCAGGTCGCCAATTCCAATCTGGCCATGGTTCCCGAAACCGTCACCCTCGCCCAGCTGGTCGAAGGCCTGAATGCCCTTGGCATCGGCCCCCGGGACCTGATCGCCATCCTGCAGGCCATCAAGGCCGCCGGCGCCCTGCAGGCAGAAATCGAGGTGCTGTGATGGCTTCCCTTTCCACCAGCTTTTCCGCCGCCCCCGCCACGTCCGTCAATTCACTGGAATACATGCGGACCAAGGCCCAGGAACTGGAAGGTGTTTTTCTTAATACATTGGTCAAGGAAATGTTTTCAAGTGTCAAATCCGAAGGGGAAATCGGCTCCAGCTACGCCCAGGAAACATGGCGCGGCATGCAGTCCGAACAATTCGCTGCCGCCATGGCCCGCTCCGGCGGCATCGGCATTGCCGACCAGATCATGCGTTCCCTGATTTCCCAGCAGGAACAGGCGAACGCCCCCACCGGCACCGCGGCCCTTGACTCATCCATCAACGCATATCGGGGAGAATCCTGATGAACCAACCATCCCTATCCCCCACCCCCGTTCCCTCCGTACCGGCAAACAGCCCATCACTGCCCGACGCGTCCAATCCGGCAGCCCTGATTGGGGCCACTCGGGCAGCCCTGGACGAACTGGCCGTGATCATGAACGAGGAAACCACCCTGCTGCGTTCCGGCCAGTACGAACAGGCCGCAAGCCTGAGTGCCCGCAAGGCAACCACCGGTCAGGAATATGTGCAACTGGCCCGCACCATCCAGAACAATACCGATAAACTGTCCCGCTCCGCCCCCGATCTGCTGCGCCAGTTGCAGGGAAAGCACGAAAAGCTGGCCACCCAGATTGCCCAGAACCTGAAAGTACTGGCAACCGCCCGCAACGTGACCCGCTCCATCCTCGGCGATGTGGCCGATGCCGTGGCAAAGACCAGCCAGCCGGACACCTATGCCCCCAACGGAACCATGACACGCGCCCCCGCCAACGGACAGGCCAGCGGTATTTCCTTGAACAGATCATTGTAAGACAGGCGGCCGGATTTACAAAAGAATTTGAAAACAGCATGTTAATGCTGTTTCCTGACCTCTTGCATGCATTGAAAGCTGCTCCGCATTACCCACAACCGGAAGCGAAACATCAGCCACGTTCCCCCGCCAACATCCAGCACAATTTGAACTAAATCTCCCCCTCTCCTTTCACGCTGGTTTCAACCGGCCCTGCCATTGTGAACGTTCCCTCCCACCAGGGCACAAGGGAACGTTCCATGAGAATTCACCCCACCGCCATTCTGCCGGTACGTCGATCCCGCCATTTCGACAAACACCCCCACCGTCCCCTCCTGCGAAAATCCTTGCAGGAAGATGACAACGAACCGAACACGGATCCAGGACAGGATCGGGAACACGATGAAGAGCGGGAAACGGCCTCCCCGCCCCTGCGCCCGAAAACGGCACAAACGCCCACCAACCAAAGAGCCGGCAAAAGGAATCTCCGCCGCGGAAAATCCGTGTCGGCACACGGCATTACCACGGATTCCCATGCGAAAACCCTGTTCCTGGCCGGCCTGCTAACCCCGGATTAAGCATTAACGGGCCGTCACCCGATTCCATTGCATTTGTTCATAATTCTTAAACTCCCCCCGAACATACTGACCCCATGCCTCAGAAAGAGGCTGCTTTCAAAAAAATCGGAATTATTGAATAGGAGTTCTAAATGTCCGGTATTTCTCTCTCGAGTGCAGTGCGTGCAAACCTGCTTTCCCTGCAAAACACGGCCACCCTGCTGGGCGAAACACAAAATCGCCTGTCAACCGGCCTCAAGGTCAATTCGGCCCTGGATGATCCCACGGCGTTCTTCACGTCTTCTTCGTTGAATTCACGGGCCAGTGACCTCAACCGCCTGCTGGATTCGGTTGGCAACGCGGTGCAGACCGTCCGTGCCGCCGACGATGGCATTACCGCCATCACCAAGCTGGTTGAGTCCGCACAGGCCACGGCCCGTCAGGCTCTGCAGAAACCGGCCGGCTCCACAACCCCCACCACCCTGACCGGTACCACCACGATCAGCGCTGACTCGGCCGCCACCATTACCGGTACAGTCACGACTTTGACAGCCGGTACCACTCTGGATACCCTGGGTTTTGCCAATGGCGATCAGGTTACCATCGATATTGGCGGGACAACGACCACCTACACGGCAACCACCGCCGCTACCGCGACGGTCAACGACCTGGTAACGGCACTGAACGCCAACGCCAACGGTACGGTAACCCTGACCGGTGGGGCCATCGTGGCCACGGCCGGCAACACCACCGACTCCATCACCTTTGGTGAAGGTGGTCAGGGCACCAACCTGACCAGCCTGGGTCTGAACACCACCGCCGTTGGTCCCACCAACGCCTCGGTTGCGGCCCTGACGGACACCCTGTCCATTCAGGTGGGTTCGGGCACCGCCCAGACCATCGACCTGAGCACCATCAATACCAAGGCGGCTCTGGACACGGCTCTGGCAGCCATCACCAATGTCAGCGCATCGGTAACCGGCGGCAAGGTGACCCTTACCGCCCTGGACAAGACCGACGCCCTGACCATTGCCGGTGGTGACGGTGTGGGCATTGCCAACGGCACGACTGCCGCCCCCTACAACGCGGAACGTGCCGCTCTGGAAAGCGAATTCAACAATCTTCGCACCCAGATCGACCAGCTGTCCGGCGATGCCAGCTACAACGGCATCAACCTGCTTGCAGGGGACAACCTGTCGGTTATCTTCAACGAAGACGGCTCCTCCTCCCTGTCCATCACCGGTGTGACCTTCACATCGACCGGGCTGGGGATTTCCAAGGCTGCCGCTGACTCCTTCCAGAGCAACACCTCGATCAACTCCTCGTTGAACGAGCTGTCCTCGGCCATCACCACGCTGCGTCAGCAGGGCGGAACCTTCGGCTCCAACCTGTCCGTGGTTCAGGTACGTCAGGATTTCTCCAAGAACCTGATCAACACCCTTGAAACCGGTGCTGCCAACCTGACCCTGGCCGATACCAACAAGGAAGCAGCCAACCTGCTCGCCTTGCAGACACGGCAGTCCCTGTCCTCGCAGTCCCTGTCTCTGGCCTCCCGGGCCGATCAGCAGGTGCTGCAGCTGCTGCGGTAATCCGCTACCGGAAAAAACACCTCGAGAAGGCGGGCTTCGGCCCGCCTTTTTTCGTTTCCGTGCCCCCCGCACGATTTCTCCGATGCTGCCCGGCTCCTTGTGATACTGTTCCCCTCCCCTTTCCCCGCGCGCATTTACGGGCCAGAATAGCAACCGGATTCGCGACACGGCGCCGACAAAGGATTTCGTCCATGCCCCTGAAGGTTGAACTCAAACCCGGTGAAAAGCTGATCATCGGCTCCAGCCTGATCACCAACGACAAACACCGCACCCGCCTGTTCATCGAAGGCAACGCCCCCATATTGCGGGAAAAGGACATCCTGACTCCGGAGACAGCCGACAGTCCGGCACGGCGTGTCTACCTCTCGGTGCAGCTCATGTACCTGCACGGGCCGGAAAAGAAGGAGGAACTGTTCGAAAAATACAAGCAGTTCTCCACCGACATCAAACAGGCGGCCCCCTCCATGACCGGCATCGTTGCCGACATAGATAATGAAATTTTAACCGGCTCCCTTTACAAGGCACTAAGAGCCTGCAAGCGGCTCATCCTTTACGAACAGGAGCTTCTCGGACATGCAAAATCAGGCAGCGGCAGCATATCAGAAAGTGGCGACCCAGACCGTCAGCCCGACGGAGCTTGAGGCCGACCTTCTGACCCGCTCTGCCCAGCGCCTGCAACGGGTGCATGAAAACTGGGAAGGCAATTATGTGGATCTGGCCGGCGCCCTCAAGTTTACCAATGACCTGTGGGGAATCCTGCTGGGTGCGGTGATCCGGGATGACAACCCCCTGCCCCTGCCCATCCGCCAGAACGTGGCCAATCTGGGTATTTTCGTGCTGAGCCGCATCGTTGAAATTCAGCTTGAACCGGCACCGGACAAGTTGGAAAGCATCATCAACATCAATCGCGAGCTGGCAGCGGGACTGCGCGCCACCGGCACCGAATAACCGCCCCCTTTTCCCGACAATTCGTTCCTGCCCCAAGAACGGGACGGACGATGCGAACGGGACGGACGATGCGAACAGGACGGACGATGCCTGCTGCGCAAATTCAGGCCCGGAACAGCCCGTTTACCTCAGGTAGTTGACCAGTGAAAGTTGCGAGACGATCGACATGGTCTTGTAGCTGGCCTCAAGACGGGTCTGAAGGTTCTGCAGACGCACGGCCACCTCGGCCACCGGAGCGTCCTCCATTTCCGAAATCACCGTTTCCAGCTGGTTGCGGTAATTCTTCCCCAGTTCCTGATAGCTGCCCATATTGGCACGCACCACCCCCAGTTCCATGGCGATGACCTCCACCGAACCGGGCTGGTTGTTCTGGCTTTCGCCCAACCGCGCCGTCTGCCGGTCGGTCAGGGCATCATAACGGGCCTTTGCGGTCGAATCGCTGGCGGAAAAGGTTTCCACCGACACCGCGGCCAGGGAGCGCATCAGTTCCAGAAACCCCTTCTCGTTTGCCTCCACGCCATAACCGATGCTGGTATGCTCCCCGATGCGCGCCGTCACCGAATGGCGCGGGTCCGTGGAACTGGTGCCCTTGTACCACATGACCGTATCGGCCGGTGTCGCGGCCACCAGGGTCGTGGCACTGTCATAGGGCGGGCCACCGACCCGCTGCACGCTGTCCCCCGGCCCGTTAAAGAAGTTCTCCGCGGCCGCAAATACCGACGCCGCGCTCAGCGTTGTGCCCACTTCGCTGGCAAGCCGGCTTTGCAACGCCGCCTTGAAATTATTGGCCGTATCGGTGGTTGTCGCCCCGATTACGAATGTATCCGCGCTTGCCGGTCCGTTGGTGGCCTCAAGATTCAGAGTGCGCGACGTGCCGTCGGGCAATGTCAGGGTCACATAGACCTTTTCCCCCGCATTGGGCTGACCGGCAAAGGTGATGCCCATGGACGGAGGGGCCCCTGCAGGCGCGGAAATGCTCACCCCAACGGAGTCGGTGGATGCCCCGCTCAGCTTGAACCCGAACGGATGGGTGCCATCCTCGGCAAGACTCACCACGTTGGCCGCCGCCCCCAAAGTGAGCCGCCCCAGCCC
>JALWTJ010000253.1 GCA_027082895.1 Hyphomicrobiales bacterium
ACGAGCCGATGCTCAGGGCGTGGCGTTTGAACATTCGTTGCGCGGCCTGGATGGGCGTCCTACATCCGGCGGAAGCAATGTATCAGCAGTGCGGCGCCTGTCGGAACAGGAATTCACGGCCATTGTGTGTGCCGGCATGCAGGAGTTGTCCGGCCCCGACGCCCTGCCACGGGATGGTGACCCGATCGAAATACCTTCCGGCTTTGGCGAACAGGGGCAAGCGCCCTTCTCCGGACCTGCCCCCATACAGGATTTTCGCAAGGAAATGCTGACCTCTCGAAAGCTCCGGGATGCGTCCTTTGCACGCCAGGTCAAGGCGGCCTACGGGGGCCGATGTGCCATTTCCGGGCTGAGCCTGCGCAATGGCGGTGGTCGACCGGAAGTACAAGCGGCCCATATCCGGCCCGTCAAGGATGGTGGCCCGGATATTGTTCGCAACGGGCTGGCTCTGTCGGGCACGCTGCACTGGATGTTTGATCGAGGACTGATTTCTGTTGCAGAAGATTATTCCATCCTTGTTTCACATAACAAGGGGCCGGAAGTAGCCGCAAACCGGCTGATCGTTGCCGGGCAAAGGCTGATCCTGCCCAAGGATCAGCGCCATTACCCGCATCCGGACTATCTGCGATATCATCGCGAGGAAATCTTTGGCCGCGCCGCCTGAATTGAGGTTGATCAGTCCTTTCCGCCCCTTGCGCATGGGCACAAAGACGGCAAGTGGCGGCAGCGACAGGAAATAGAACGCGGCACAGGCTTGCCATTGCCCGCTTTTGCCCGCTATCTGGCACCATCGGCACCCGCAACCCCGTTTCCAACCTTTCCGAATACATCTTGCCGAATACGTCTTGCCGAACACGTCTTGCCGAACAAGGTCCATCGACATGCTTTCCATCAAGGATCTCAGCTATTCCATTGTCGGCCGTCCCCTGCTGGAACATGCCAACCTGACATTGGCGAAGGGAATGAAGGCGGGGTTCGTTGGCCGAAACGGGTCGGGAAAGACCACCCTGTTCAACCTGATCCTGAATAATATCTCGCCCGATGACGGGGAAATATCCGTGCATCCGCGCTGGCGTATCGGGACCGTTGCCCAGGAAGTTCCTTCCAGCGAAACATCCATTCTGGACATGGTGCTGTCGGCAGACCGGGAACGGGCGGATCTTCTGGAACAGGCGGAACGGGAACAGGACCCGGTGCGAATCTCGGAAATCACCATGCGACTGGCGGATATTGACGCCCATCGCGCCGAGGCACGCGCATCATCCATTTTGCGCGGGCTGGGCTTTTCCGCTGCCCAGAATGCCATGCCCTGTTCGTCCCTTTCTGGCGGCTGGCGGATGCGGGTGGCGCTGGCGGGCGTGTTGTTTTCACAGCCCGACCTGCTGCTGCTGGACGAACCCACCAACTATCTGGACCTGGAGGGGGCGCTGTGGCTGGAGAAATATCTTTCCATCTATCCGCACACGGTTTTTCTGATCAGTCATGACCGGGGGCTTCTCAACCGGGCGGTGGATCACATCGTGCACCTGGAACACGGTAAGCTGACCCTGTACCGGGGCGGGTATGACCGCTTCGAGGCCACGCGCCGCGCCCGCCGGGAACTGTCGCAAAAGGCCCATGAAAAGCAGCAGGCCCAGATTGCGCACATGCAGAAATTCGTTGACCGGTTCGGGGCAAAGGCCACCAAGGCCAAGCAGGCCCAGAGCCGGGCAAAGCGTATCGCCAGGCTCAAGCCGGTGGAGGTGATGCTGGACGAACATTCCCTGCCCTTTTCCTTTCCCGAACCCAAGCACCGCATGGCCTCGCCCATGATCAACCTGGAAAACGTGTCGGTGGGCTATGGCAGCACGCCGGTGCTCAGCCGGATCACCCAGCGCATCGACCCGGACGACCGGATCGCGCTGGTGGGGGTCAATGGCAACGGCAAGTCCACCTTTGCCAAACTGCTTGCGGGGGAACTGAAAAAGATGGACGGGGTGCTGCAACGGGGCAAGAAGCTGGAAATCGCCTATTTTGCCCAGCACCAGCTGGACATTCTGAAGCCCGGGCAGACGGTTCTGGAGCATATCGAACCCCTGACGCCGCACATGAGCGAAGCACAGCGACGGGCGCGCATTGCCCAGATGGGCCTGACCACGGAGAAAATGGGCACATTGGCCAGGAACCTTTCTGGAGGCGAGCGGGCACGGCTGCTTCTGGGGCTGATCACGTTCAACGGGCCGGGCATGATGATCCTTGACGAGCCGACCAACCATCTGGACATCGACAGCCGGGACGCGCTGGTGCAGGCCCTGAACGCCTATTCCGGAGCGGTGCTGATCATTTCCCATGACCGGCACCTGATCGATGCCACGGTGGATCAGATCTGGGTGGCCGAGAACGGTGAAATCCGCGTGCTGGACGACGACATGGCAGGCTATGAACGCTCCCTGCTGACCCGGATCAACGGCAACAATCGCCAGCGGGCATCGTCGCGAAAGGGGACAGACAACGCCAGGGGCACGGCCAGCCGCAAAAAGGAACGTCAGGCGGCGGCGGCCCGGCGGGCGCTGCTTGCTCCCTTGCGCAAGGAAATACAACAGGCAGAAAAGCAGATCTCAAGAGTTCAGGGGGAACTGGAACGGGTGACTTCACAGCTGGAAGACCCGGAAATCTACGAAGACTCCCCGCAAAAGGTGCAGGAACTGAGCCGGGAAAAAGGTCGGTTGCAGAACCGCCTGGAGGCGCTGGAAACCGTCTGGATCGAAAAAAGCGCCGCCCTGGAGGAGGCGCAGACCGAACAGGGCTGAATTTTGAAGAGTTTTGCAAACCGGTATCAGAACGCGAATTGATCCCGGCCACCCACCCATGCTAATCGACCGTTTTTTACATGTATTCACTGACAGGAAGACCTGTTTCATGCCATTTTCCGAGCGCGCCATATTCCCTTCCAACCGGCGACAGATCGTTTTCCTGCTGCTTCTGGTGGCGCCCTTGCTGATGGCGCTTTTCGTTTTCATCAATGGCTATGGCATCTGGGTGCAGGACTATTTTTTCAACAATGTTCCAAAGGAAGAACTGGATGCGGAGCTGTGGGTTTCAGCACGGGTATTCCGCCTGTCCATTTTCGCGCTCGTGGCCATCGTGGCGATGATTGTCGCCCTTGTGATCCGGATCGTGCGCCCGCGCCCTACCCTGATCCTGCGCGCTGACGGCATTGTCAGCAATCTTGCCCCCAGGGGCCTGATTGCATGGGACAATATCAAGAGCTTTGACATCACCAAGTATCGCGGATCGCGCAACCTGGTGATCGGCCTGAACGATCCGGAACGGTTCCTGTCGGACAACGGGCTGAAACGCGGGTTCACCTTTCGCGGGAACATGGCCATGTTCAAGACGCCGATCGTCATCCCCGGCATGCGGGTTGCGGAGCGGCTGGAAACCCTTGTTGAGGAATTGCGGGCCGTGCAAACCGAGGCGGCCGGCCGGCACAATTGAAACAGGTTGGGTACAATGCAGCAAAATGTCGAAGCACATGTCGTTCATGACCGGGCAGAAAGGACAATCGGTCCGGGCGGACATTGGACAATCGCGGCGGGTTGGGTAAGCTGGGCATAAACCGGCTTTTTCCAATCGCGGATGTGGGGGGGAAAAGCTGTCGTAAAAGCGCTCAGGGAGTAACCGTCACATGATCCGTTCCATTCTGGTGGCACTTGTTCTGTTTTTTGCCCTGGGAAGTCCCCAGCTTGCCGCCAAGGGAGGCAAGAGCAAGACCCAGTCCGAACTGGCGGTCATTCTGGCCAATCGCGACCTGGACAAGTCGGTCCGGTTCGTCATCAACAACACGCTTTTCACCATCTATCACGAGGTGGGGCACCTGCTGGTCGACAAATTGCAGTGGCCGGTTCTGGGGCGGGAAGAGGATGTGGCGGACAATTTTGCCTCCTACATCCTGCTCACCCAGCACCGGCGATCGTTCCATCAGGCACTGAAGGATTCGGCCCTGGGCTGGAAACTGGAAAACGAAGCCTTTGGCGGTGCCACGGAACCCAGCGATTTTTACGACAAGCACAGCCTGGACCTGCAGCGGGCCTACCAGATCGTGTGCATGATGGTGGGCCAGGACCGGGACACCTTTTATTCCACCGCCCAGGAATGGGGAATCGACCGCATCCGGCAGGCCGCCTGCAAGGAGGATTACCAGCAGGTTTCCCGCTCCCTTGAGCGTTTGCTCACCCCGCACCTGAACACGGGGCTCAGGGCCGATGTCTCCATCCGTTACGATCGGGCGGGGGCGAACATGTCCCTCGCCTACAAGACGCTTCGGGACAGCCGTCTGCTGGAGTCGGTGGCCGAGGACCTGCGCCGGAATTACGGGCTGGAGGGCAACATCAAGATCACCGCCTCCCTGTGCGAGGAGCCCAACGCCTTCTACGATGCGGACAATTCGGAAATCATCATCTGCTATGAACTGCTGGATGAATATTTCACCCTGTTCGACCGGTACAACAGCACACGCACCTCGAACTGACCCGTTCGGGACCCTGCAATCAAAAACCGCCGGGAAAGACCTGGCGGGTACGGCGCAGGCACACTCCGGGTAACTGCCTTGTTTCCCCTGTTAACCATCCGTTAAGCATGTGATGGCCCGGCACAGGGTTTGTCCCCTATGCTTTGTCCTGCGACGCAAAGGGTCGCGCCATGCCGGTTGATCCCGCATGGCCGGACAAAACGGGGCGAAGGGCCATCGCCTCCCGTGAACGGGGTTGCCGGCATGATGCGCATGCCCATTGCATTGCTGTTTCTTGCGTTCCTGGTGCTGGCAGGCCCGGCGCGGGCGACCATGCCGGCCCATGAGAGCCCGCAAACGGACACCGACGCGGAACAATTCGTGCTCAGCAACCTGACCTTTGCCCTTTACCATGAAATGGGCCACCTGCTCATTGACCGCTTTTCCCTGCCGGTTCTGGGCAACGAGGAAGACGGGGCGGACAATATTGCCACCATCCTGCTGCTGGCCAACGGCTCGGAAACCGGCAACGGGCTTCTTCTTCAGGTGCGGCAGGGCTGGCTGGGTCTGGCACAAGCCCCTTCCCTTTCGAAAACGGGGGGAACAGAACTTGCAGCCTTCCTGCGCCCCCACAGCCCGGATGCCCTGAGGGCGGGACGGATCGGCTGCCTGCTGGTGGGAAGCCATCGCGACATGTTCGCCCATGTGGCGCTGGAGATGGGGCTGGACGAGGGGGGCGTGGCGCGATGCGCGGGCCGGCTGGGCCGCATGGTGCAGGGATGGTTGCGCCTGCGGGCCGCCTTCATGAACCGCACAAGTGCCCGGAGTGGCGCCGTTCCGGAGCCGGAAGCCGGCACCGGTGAGACGATCCGCATTGTCTATGACCAACAGGACGCCTTTGCCGATATCCGGGAAATGATGATCCAAGATCGGCTGCTGGAAAAGGCGGCGCGGGGCGTGCTGGCCGGATATGAACTGGAGCGACCCGTGACCCTTCATGCCATGGCCTGCGGCACGCCAAATGCGTTCTATGATCCGTCAAAAGGTGAAATACAGGTCTGCTACGAACTGGGGGCACAGCTTCTGGACCTTTTTCCGCAACTGCACCGTTCCCGGTCCCGGCAGCAGCGCATTTCCCCAAGGAGGCCCTAGCCCTTCTTTTGCCACCTTCCGTCGGGCTGCTGCTGCCAATAGGTGGTCTGGTGATCCCGGCACAGGGCCTTCCAGGCGGAGCGGGCGGCGTTGACCTGCTCGGGGTCATGGCCGTCAAACAGGTAGACCAGCCGCTGATAGGCGGTTATACTCTGTTCGCCTTCCTCTTGCCCGCTTCCCTCTTGCCCATCTTTCCCCGTTTCGCCGTCCCGTACCATTCCGACCGGCTGCGCACCCCGGACAAAGAAACGGATATGGGCGTGGTTGGGGTTCGCGGTGCCGCAGCAAAGGAC
>JALWTJ010000254.1:0-1187 GCA_027082895.1 Hyphomicrobiales bacterium
GTGGCGTACCCGAGGCATCCGCCTCCTCCTCCACCGCCTTGAGCACTTCGGGATCGAACATCAGCGCATCGATCAGCCCCTGCCGCTTCGTCAGCTTGAAGGGCTGGATCTTCAGGGACAGCTTTTCATTGAGCAATTCGATGGCCCGATTGGCCCGGCGCCGGAAAAACCAGCGCACCCCCGGCATCAGTAACCGGTCCACAAGCCCGATCAATGCCAGAATGGCAACAATGACAACCAGCCAGACCGGCAATTCGATTGTACCCGACACCACACCCCTCCGTTGGGCCAGCCTAACGCAGGTCGGATGAAAATGGCACCCGCCCATCTATCGGGAACCACTGAAAGCAAAAACCCCGTGAATATATACCAGTCCGGGATCCGTTCAGAATTCCAGCTCCCCCTCCCCGACAATGATCGCGCTGCCCCCGATTCCCGCGTGCACCAGTTCCCCGTTGCGGCGGGAAATCTGCATCGTGATCCGGCTGGGCCGTCCCATGTCCACCCCCTGCTCGATGACAAGGTTTGTCTGTCCGTCTGCCTGCGCATTGCGTTGCGCCACCGGACCGATCAATGCCGCGGCCGCCGAACCGGTGGCTGCATCCTCCCCGAGGTCCGGCGACAGCATCCGGGCGGAAAAGTCGGAATCGGCATCCTCCGGGCTGGCGGTATAGGCATAGACATTGGCCCCATGCCCCCGTCCGAACACGGATTCCCAGTTTGCCACATCTGGAACGATGGCGCTGAGAGCGCTGCGGTCACGCACCGGCACCAGCGTGAATTCCAGCCCCGCCGACCAGCGCCCCGGCACATGGTCGGCAAACCCGATGTCTGCCGCCGCAAGCCCCAGGGCAGGCCCGATATCCTCCGCCCCCGGCACGCGACCTGTTTCCACCGGAGGTTTGGGAATCCTGAAGCTGGCCTGCCCCACCTTCTTGCTGTTGCGTTCCACCAGGCAGGTGATGACCCCGACATTTTCTTCCAGTCGAACGGCGCTGACGCCCCGCCGCAGCCCCAGATGAACCGCCGCGCCGATGGTGGGATGCCCGGCAAAGGGCAACTCCCCGAAGGGCGTAAAAATGCGCACCCGCGCCGCGTTCCGCTGCGACTCGGGCGTCTGCAGAAAAACCGTTTCCGAAAAACCGAACTCACGGGCAATCCGCGCCATGTCCGCTTCTTTTACATGA
>JALWTJ010000254.1:1197-5919 GCA_027082895.1 Hyphomicrobiales bacterium
TTTCCGGAAAAGGGCGTGTCGGTAAAAACGTCAAGCAATTGATATGCAAGCAGCATGCGTCCGTTCCGGTGAAGCAGATATGGGTAGGGAAGGTTTGGCGAAAGAGTGGATTCTGTCAAGCGTACCTGCCGCACCTTCACCGCAAAAATCCGATGCTCCGAACCCATGGGTCCGGAGCATCAGTTTCGTTGATCGGACGGCAGCCCGTGGGGCTGCCGAACAGGGACCGGTTCAGTTCTTTTCCTTGTCCACCAGTGCCCCGGCTTCGATCCAGGGCATCATGGCGCGCAACTTCTTGCCCACTTCCTCGATCTGGTGGGCATCATTGTTGCGCCGGATGGCCTTGAAGCGCGCTGCACCGGCCCGGTATTCCTGCATCCAGTCCGAGGTAAACTTGCCCGTCTGGATATCGGACAGCACCCGCTTCATTTCCGCCTTGGTCTTGCCGGTGATGATGCGCGGCCCCGAAACATATTCCCCCCATTCCGCGGTGTTGGAAATGGAATAGTTCATGTTGGCAATGCCCCCCTGATAGATCAGGTCCACGATCAGCTTTACTTCGTGCAGGCATTCGAAATAGGCCATTTCGGGGGCGTAACCGGCCTCCACCAGCGTTTCGAACCCGGCCCGGATCAACTCCACCAGACCACCACACAGCACCACCTGCTCACCGAACAGGTCGGTTTCGCATTCCTCCTTGAAGGTAGTTTCGATAATGCCGCTTCGGCCGCCCCCGACGCCGGACGCATAGGCCAGCGCCAGATCATGGGCATTGCCACTGGCATCATGGTGCACCGCGATCAGGCACGGCACACCACCGCCCCCTTCAAATTCGCCACGCACCGTGTGCCCCGGCCCCTTGGGCGCAACCATGATCACATCCACGCTGTCCTTGGGCTCGATCAGCCCGTAATGGACGTTCAGACCATGGGCAAAGGCAATGGCCGCCCCGTCCTGAATATGGGGGGCGATATGATCCTTGTAGATATCCGCCTGCAACTCGTCCGGCGTCGCCATCATCATCAGGTCCGCCCAGGCTGCAATATCGGCCACGCTCTTGACCGCAAACCCATCCGCCTCGGCCTTCTTTGCCGATGCCGAACCTTCGCGCAGCCCGACGGAAATGTTTGCCACCCCGCTGTCCCGCAGGTTGAGAGCATGGGCCCTCCCTTGCGAACCGTAGCCGATAATGGCCACCTTCCGGTCCTTGATCAGATTGAGATCCGCATCCCGATCATAATAAACACGCATGAGTTTTCTCCTGTTGGTTGCGTTTGATCCATTGGCAGTCGCCCGGCAGTTTCAAATGCCGGTTCAACTCCCGAAAATCTTCATGAAATGGGCACGGGCGCTGCGGGCCCGCTCCCAGATGTCGTTCTTGCTCAGACGAAGGTCTTCCCCCAAAAGCAGCCGAATCTGGGTGTCGCGCAGCAACAGCCCGAAATAGACCTGATAGGCCACTTCGCTGTCGGGCACCCGCACCAGCCCGGCCGCATCCGCCGCCTCGAAAAGCGGCTTGAGATGGCGCCCCATGGCAAAGCGGCCATTCTGCAACACGATATGGCCAAGGCTGGCCCCCGCCTCCCCGGCCCCCCCGATGGCAAAGCGGTTCAACGCCACCGATGTGGGAGAGGACAGGACACCCAGCAAGGAAACGCCGAACCGCTCCAGTCCGCTCTCAAGGGCCAGCCTGTCCAGATGTGCCAGATCAATCCGGGGCATTTCCACCTTGGAGGCCTGGCGCCGCACCGTTGCCTCAAGCAGGCCCTTGCGGTCACCAAACCAGTTGTAAAGGGTTTCCTTGGAACAGGACGCCGCCCCGGCAACTCCTGCCATAGTGAACCCGCTGCCCGTGCGCACCAGCAGGTCCAGCGCCGCGTCCAGCACCTCCCCCTGGCGGGGCGTCAGGTCAGTCGGATCCTGCACGGAGCCGGGCGGAACAAGATTCGCCGTCACGATGGGCTCTCCCCTTGCCCGGGCACAAACAGGTCTATGTTCACACCCCTGAACTTCCGCGCCTGCCCGGCAATCGGCCCGAACGCACACCAGCAGCAGACATCACAACCGGCAGACGATACTGCCCCAAATAGTCACGCCCCCCGGGCATCCGCGATACTTCTCCCACGAACAGGATCGCCCCTGCTCCACACCAGCAGGAACCCACACCAGCAGGAACCCACACCAGCAGGAACCCACACCAGCAGGAACCCACACCAGCAGGAACCCACACCAGCAAGAACCCACACCAGCAGGAACCCACCCTCATGGTCATTCAGCCATCCGCAGACATCACTCCATGTCCGTACCGTACGTTACGGTACGGGAACGGGTTTGTCAAAGCCTGAAAGCGTGCTTCACGACCAGATGCAAAAACCCGTCAACGGCACAGTTTGACGGCCGAATGACCGCCCCCACCCCCCTTCACAAGTGCGTCACCATTGGTGCCGTCCACTTGCAACCATGGCTTTTCATGCGCAAGTGTGAACCTGCATCGCCATCGGAATGCCACCGCATGCCCGCAGGCCGGTCCATCCGATGCGAGAAAAGGGGCAAAATGGCACGCGACCCGACCGAAACGGACGCTTCCCTGGGCAAGCTGCTTCTATTTGCCCTGCTCGTTCTGATATTCGTCGGCCTGATGGGCTATTTTTATACCAACCCGGATGCCTTTTCCCGTTTCTCCGAAACAATGAAAACATGGGTCCGGGACGCGGGGCCACTTGGCTGGCTGATGGTGATCACCCTGATGGTCCTGCACAGCTTTGTCCCCCTGCCCTCCGAACTGGTCGCCCTTGCCGCGGGCATGAGCTACGGCGCTGCGCTGGCAGTCTTTCTGGTCTGGCTGGGGGCCATGCTGGGCGCCATCGTCGCCTTTGCCCTGGCCCGCTGGCTTGGCCGCCCCTTCGTTGCCCACATGATCAGCCCGGCAATGGAAGAAAAACTTGCCCGCTGGCGCACCCGGCAAAGCGTGCCCGCACTGCTGATTGCCCGCCTGATCCCCGTCCTGTCCTTCAATCTGATCAATTATGCCGCCGGGCTGGCCGATGTGCCCTGGTGGACCTTCCTGTGGACCACCGCCATCGGCATCATCCCCATGACCGTTCTGACCGTCATGGTAGGAGCCAGCATCGAAAGCCTGCCCACCAACCTGCTGATCAGCCTTCTGATCGTGGCCGCCCTTGCCATTCTTGGCGTCCATCTGTGGTGGCGCCACCGCACCGGCTCAGCCGCTGCTGACAATGATCCCTGATGTATCGCTCAGGTCACCGATCTGCAGGATATCCAGATAGCGCGCCACCACCACCCGCGGATCGCCATAGGCAATCTGCTTGCCCTTGTTGATGAGAAGGGACTTGTTGCACCGCTCCAGAACGAACTGGGTACTGTGGGTAACGATGATCACCACCTTGGCGCGGTTGATCACCTCTTCCATCCGCCCCGCCGCCTTCTGCTGGAACCCGATATCCCCCGCGTTCAGCAACTCGTCCAGCATGATGATGTCGGGCGCCACCGCTGTTGCGATAGAAAATACCAGACGGCTTTTCATCCCGTCCGAATAGAACTTGTAGGGCTGATCAATGAACTCTTCCAGCTCCGAAAATTCAACGATTTCATCATAGATGGCTTCGGTTTCCTTCATGGTCAGCCCCATGAAACAACAGGCCAGCTTGATGTTTTCGGCCCCCGACATTTCATCGCGGATACCAAGCCCCGGGCTGAGCAGAAGCGGCTTTGCCCGCAGGACAATTTCCCCCCCCTGAATGGGCACCAGCCCGTTCAGAATCTTCAGGAGTGTGCTCTTGCCTGCTCCGTTGGCACCGATGATGCCGATAATGTCTCCCTTGTAGACATTGAAATTGATGTCATCCAGCACCTGGAAAGTCTCCGCCTTCTTGCGCCGAATCAGGTTTGCGATGGCCCATTTGGTTGCCGGGTTGCGATAAAGCCGCACCGACAATCCCGAAACCTCCACCTGTGGCACCGGCAGCCGGGAAAGGCTCTTTTCCCGCCAGCTCTGCGCCACATCCGGCGGCAGGATCCCCAGAACCTGGTCCACCGCCCAGTCCGGATAGGCCACCTTCATGTCAAGGCAGGAATCCAGCATGGCCAGAATGCGATCGGTCAGGGGCGTCGGGTCCACCCCGTCAAACGTGTTCAGGAAGGTGCACACCGCGCGAATATCGCGCTTGTCCACCAACTCCCCCAACGCCTGCTGCAGCATCTCGTCGCCCGAATGGTCCAGCCCCAGCAACGGGCCATCCTGCTCCCACACCTCAAGCCCGTGAACGATCGCCCCCAGATCGGCGGACTGGTGGGGCAGCAGATCAAGCAGAAAACGCGTGGTCTTTTCCCGTTTCTTGTGAGCCTTGCGCAGCTTGAGCACGCCATTGACGAAAATGGAGGCGTGACGGGCCCCCTTGACCAGGGTGATGAAGTTCAACCCTTCCGTTACCGGAATGACCGAGGCGCTCTCGATCCAGGTGACCGAACTGTTGCTGAAACGCAAGGCCTTTGCCGGGTCATCCCCCAGTTGCAGATAAAGATTGTGATCGATGTTGCTGGACAGGTCGATCAGCAGGTGAACCACGATGGTTCCCTCGTCCAGTTCCAGATCTTCCCAGAAGATGCGCGCGTTCTTTCCGGCCATGGAAACCATGTAGAACCCGCTGGGCTCCAGCAGTTCGATGGAGCCGTTTCCATCCGGCCGCCCCCGCGCAACCC
>JALWTJ010000255.1 GCA_027082895.1 Hyphomicrobiales bacterium
GTCTGGATGGCCGATACGAACTGGTGGCAGGCGCCCTGTCATCGCGCCCGGACGTGGCCCGGGAATCGGCCCGCGAACTGGGGCTGGACCCGGCCCGCTCCTACGATTCATTTTTGCAGATGGCCAGGGAAGAAGCAGCCCGTGCCGATGGCATCGAGGCGGTAACGATCGTTACCCCCAATCATATGCATTTTCAGCCGATCAAGGCATTTCTGGAGGCCGGAATACATGTCATCTGCGACAAGCCCCTGACATCAAGGCTGCAAGATGCGCTGGAACTTTCCTCTGTAACACCGGCCAATAACGCGCGTTTCATGTTGACTCATAATTATACCGGCTACCCCCTGATCCGCACGGCCCGCCACATGGTGGCCCGGGGCGATCTGGGCAAGGTGCGGGTGGTACAGGTGGAATATCCCCAGGACTGGCTGAGTACTTCCATTGACAACAGGCAGGCGCGCTGGCGTACCGATCCCGAACAGGCCGGAAATGGTGGTTGTCTGGGGGACATTGGCACCCACGCCCATAACCTTGTGGGGTTCGTCACCGGATTGCGCACCCATGCCTTGAGTGCCGACCTGAGCCGTTTCGTGCCCGGGCGGCAGCTGGATGACAATGTGCACATGATGCTGCGTTTCGAGGGAGGCGCCAGAGGAATGCTCTGGGCGTCCCAGGTCGCTCCGGGCAACGAAAACGGCCTGCAACTGCGCGTCTATGGGGAAAAGGCGGGGCTGGAATGGCGGCAGGATGTACCCAACCAGATGTGGTTCACGCCCCTCGGGGCACCCCGGCAGTTGCTGACACGGGGCGGGGCAGCATCCGGCGCCCCCGGTGCGTTCGTGCGGGTGCCTCCCGGTCACCCCGAAGGTTATCTGGAGGCCTTTGCCACCCTTTATGCCGAGTTTGCCGACATGATACGGGGGGAGGGAGACGGGGAACTTCTGCCAACCCTGGCCGACGGTCTTGAGGGAATGAAATTCATCGACGCCGCGGTGCGTTCGTCCCGGGCCGACGGCAAATGGACCACGCTGTGATGTGCCAGCGGGCCGTTCCCAGGCTGGGCACCGCGTCATTTGTCATGGCAAATTTCGTTGGAAAAAACGTCCTCCCCCGCAGAAGGGGGGAGGACGGGGCGAAAATTGCCCCCAATAACCGGAAACATGGGGTTCCGGATTCGCGTCCTGCCGTTCCGTGATGCATCGGCAGTCAAGAAGCACCCCGGCAACGCCGGGCTCAGTAGGTCTTGGTCAGAACGTAGTCAGCGCCCCAGTTGGTGACCTGGCCGTTGTTCAGCTTGGTCTCGATGGCAACGTGCATGGACTTCAATTGCGGCACGATGTCGAGCCGGATATTGTTGGTGGCATTGGCATCAACGAACGAGGCCGTGAACGAGTTCGGGCCGACCTGCTGCATGGCGGACCAGCCGAAATCATGGGTGTTGCCGTTGGGCGCCGCCCCGATCACGTTGACAGAAAGGTCGCCGTTACAGTCTCTGCCCGTAATGGTGGGCAGGGCGTGCCCCGGAACGATGTTGGTCCATTCACTGAACACGCAGGCCGCCATGGCCCCCGATGTGGAGGTAAGGGCGGCGCTGAACATTGCGACCGCTCCAAGGGTCTTCAGAAGCGTGGATTTATGCATGGGATTCAGTCCTTTTCCTGGAAGGTGTGCCGACAATGACGGCCGTCCGCAATATGGACAGCCCCCGCCTTGGGAGGAGGTATTGTCAGTGCCATACTGGAACGGGGAACATGAACGACGCCTGAACGGGCTTTTTCGTCCGGCAAGAAGGGAGGCTCTTGCTGACTGATGCCGTGCGCATTTCAGGAACGATGAAGGGAGAAAAGGGCAGGAAAGCAGGAAGGAACATTCGTGCGCCCGAGCGACGCCGCCACGATCTTTTCGCCGATACGCACCTGTCCCGTCGGGACCAGTCAGCCAGTCATCTGCAAAATGAACCGGACGGTTGTCGGATCGTCAGTGGGTCCAGGGGGTTTTCCGGTCTGCCTTGAAATTGTCCACATAAAGGGTGCGCTTGGGGGTCGGTTCATGCTCCGGCATGACCTGGTAGGCCAGCCCCTGGCTGCGCGCATATTCTTCCGCCGCCTCCAGACTGTCGAATGTCAGACGCACCTGGCTGTCCGTATCCGATGAACTGGCATAGCCCATGAGCGGGTCGATCCGGACAGGACTGGTGCGTTCATGTATCAGCACCCAGTGGCGGCTCTTGCCCTTGCCCGATTGCATGGCATTGCGTGCAGGATGAAAGATGAGTGCAGTCATGGCGCAAACGACCTCTTTTCTGGGCCAACGGTAACGGTGCCACGATGGTCGGGGCAGCAGGATTCGAACATGCGACCCCTGGTTCCCAAAACCAGTGCTCTACCAGGCTGAGCTATACCCCGCTCCATGCGCGTGCAACCTGCCAATACACATTCTTTGGCAACAGGGCAAGCGCTCAGATGGGGCAATGGTTCCCGCTTGACCCGCATGGGGGTTCAGGGGCAGTTTGCAGCCATGTTGAGACCTGAAGACATGTGGCCGTTTGGCCTGGTAAGGGGGGGATTCCCCCGTTTCATCGGCATCGTGCTGCTGCTTTTTGTCGGCCTTGCCTTTCTTGACCCCCTTGCTGTTGCCTGGAGCCGGTCCCTGCCGCCCTGGGTCACCATTCCCTTCGGCGGGATCACGCGGCTGGGACAGGCGGAATGGATACTTGTCCCCTCCCTTGTCATTGGCGTGTGGGGCTGGTTGCGATCGCGTCGTTCATTCTCCGGCATGCAGGGGCAGCAACACGGCGCACCACAGGTTTATGCCCTGTCCCTGTTCATATTCTTCAGCACCGCACTTCCCGGTCTGCTGGCCAATATTCTTAAGCGGCTGATCGGGCGCGCGCGGCCCGTTCACCTTGAGCAGTTGGGCCTGTTCCATTTCCAGCCCTTCAGCGACTGGACCTTCCAGTCCATTCCCTCCGGCCATACCTCGACCATGTTCGCCTTTGCCACCGGCATCATGTTCCTGTTTCCGCGGCTGTCCCCTTGGGCGTTCCTTCTGGCCGCGCTGGTTGGCTTTTCGCGCATCGTGCTGGGCATGCACTACCCAACCGATGTCTTTGCCGGCATGTTGACGGGTATCATCTCGGCTTATGCGGTGCGCAATTTCTGGCTGTCCCGCGGCTGGCTGTTCGTGCGGACAGGGGAAGGGGTCGTGCGTCGATCTGCGGGACCGGGAAGGGCACCGTTTCCGGATGCCAAGGCTCAGTCGAGAAACGTCCTGTAACGTTCCAGCCCCTTTTTCAGGTCGGCCTTCAGGTCGTCGGGCTCCTCAAGGCCGATATGCAACCGCACCAGTTGCTCGTCTTCCGGCAGTGAGGTGACGGTGCGGTTGTTGGTGAACTGGGGCAGGATGATCAGGCTTTCATATCCTCCCCAGGACACCCCGATACCGAACAGTTCCATGCCGTCGAACAGGGCATGGATTGCTTCTTCGGGCCCCTTGGGCAGGGCGAAGCTGAACGTGCAGCCGCCCCCCGAGAAATCCCGTTTGAAGATGGCGTGACCGGGGTGGGACGCAAGGCCCGGATGCAACACGCGGCGCACCGGGGCCTGCTCTTCCAGCCACCGGGCCATGTCCAGCGCCCGCGTGTTGAATTCCTTCATGCGGATGGCAAGGGTCCGAAGACCCCGTGCCGCCAGAAAGCAGTCGTCTGCCCCCGCGCACAACCCCATGTCCCCATGGGTGGTTTTTACACGGTCCCAATGGGAGCGATTGGCGGTAATGGTGCCGAACATGGCGTCGGAATGGCCAACGAACATCTTGGTGCCGGCGTGCACCACGATATCCGCGCCCAGCTCCAGTGGCCGGTAAAAGAGGGGCGTTGCCCAGGTATTGTCGATGAGAATCGAAATGTCGCGCCCCCGCAACGCATCGGCAATGGCGGGCAGATCCTGAATTTCAAAGGTAAGGGAGCCCGGACTTTCCATCATTACCGCCCGCGTGGCCGGTGTGAGCAATTCGGCGATGCCCGCGCCGATACCTGGGTCGTAGTAGCGCGTGGTAACGCCCATGCGGGCAAGATAGCCGTTACAAAAGATGCGCGTCGGCTCGTAGATGCTGTCCGACACCAGCAATTCATCCCCTGCACCAACCACGCTCATCAACGCGCAGGATATGGCCGAAAGCCCCGAAGGGGTCAGTCGGGTGCCCGCACCATTTTCAAGGGAGGTGATGACATCTTCCACCGCGCGCGAGGAGGGCGTGCCACGCCGCCCATACTCGAATTCCTGATCGTGGTTCAGATAGGCGGCAAGGTTTGGATAAAGGACGGTGGAAGCCCGATAGACCGGCGTGTTGACCATGCCGTGCTGCTGGCGGGGATGTCGCCCCACATGCACAAGCCGGGTCTGGGCCGACATGCTGTCCGCGACGTTTCCCTGGCCGGCGTCAGCTGTTGTATCGTGGGGGGAGGGCGCGCGCCTGTCGTTCATCGTCCTTGTTCCGGTTCATTGCCTCGGGTTGGTCACTCTAGACATATATCGGCCAGACATGCCAGCCTTGCATTCGCATGCAAAAATGAATCCGGCACCCCGCCCGTGAAGGACGAATGCTGGGGGAAATCGGTTGCCCCAATATCAGGAAACTACCCAGAAATACGCAGAAAAAATGCGGGAAACATGGTTAATTTAACGTTGAGAAGGCTTTTTTTGCCCCTGCTTGCCCCCATGCCGACTAAACCCCTTGACCTTTACGTCAAATAAAGTATCCATGCTCCGATACCAATTTTGCCGGCACAAGGCGAAAGGTATACCCTGGGGA
The DNA here is from genome assembly GCA_027082895.1 of Hyphomicrobiales bacterium. Lineage (GTDB taxonomy): Bacteria > Pseudomonadota > Alphaproteobacteria > Rhizobiales > Devosiaceae > DROE01. The sequence goes on from JALWTJ010000255.1 coordinate 4,813, forward strand.
GGGCTTCAATTGACGCTGCTTGTTTGTCCTTTTTGTCCTTTCCGGGTTTTTCTCAAGGTTAGGAAACAAAAGGCAATCTAATGCAAAAAAAGCTTCTTTCAGTTGCTCTGACAGCCGCCATGGGCCTGTCCGCGACGGCAGTCTTCGCCGCCCCGAACATCGGCCCCACGCTTCAGGCCACCATGGATCAGGGGTTCGTCAAGTGTGGCGTGACCGCTGGTGTTCGTGGTTTCTCTGCTCCGGATGAAAACAACAACTGGTCCGGTCTTGAAGTGGACTTCTGCCGTGCTCTGGCAGCCGCCATCTTCGATGATCCCGACGCTGTTCGTTATCGTTCGCTGACCTCCACGGAGCGTTTCGCGGCCCTGTCCTCGGGTGAGGTTGACGTTCTGTCCCGCACCACCACCTGGACCATGACCCGTGACACGTCCCTGGGCATCAACTTTGTTGGCGTCATGTTCTATGACGGCCAGGGCTTCATGGTGCGCAAGGCCGACGGCATTGATTCCGCCCTTGATCTGGATGGCGCTTCCGTCTGCATCGAGTCCGGCACCACCACCGAGTTGAACGCTGCCGACTATTTCTCCTCGCACAATATCGACGTGAAGACCGTTGTGTTTGAAGATCAGGACCAGGTTCTGCAGGCCTATGAAGACGGTCGTTGCGACGTGTACACCACGGACAGCTCCGCACTGGCTTCCGAACGCCTGAAGCTGGACAATCCCGACGATCACAAGATCCTGCCCGAGATTATCTCCAAGGAGCCCCTCGGCCCCTCCGTTCGTCAGGGTGATGATGGCTGGTTCAACCTGAACCGCTGGGTCTACTTCCTGCTGCTCAACGCTGAAGAACTGGGCGTGACCCAGGCCAACGTTGACGACATGCTGGCTTCGGACAACCCCGCCATCAAGCGTCTGCTGGGCGTTGAAGGCACCTTCGGTGAAGCCATCGGCGTTTCCAACGATTGGGGATACCGGATCATCAAGGCTCTGGGCAACTATGGCGAAATGTATGAACGCCATGTTGGCCCCAACACCGACATCGGTATCGCACGCGGCATCAACGCGCTGTGGA
>JALWTJ010000256.1 GCA_027082895.1 Hyphomicrobiales bacterium
GCCAGAGCACGCGGAACCGGTGGTCGGACGTGGTTTTTCCGATGGTGGCAAAGTCCAGTTCCCATTTTTCAAAGACGGCCCGCGCCTGTGCTTCCTTTTCGGGACGCAGGACCATGAGCATGCGTTCCTGGCTTTCCGACAGCATCATTTCGTAAGGGGTCATGCCCGTTTCGCGCACCGGTACCGCGTCCAGATCCAGTTCCATGCCCAGATTGCCGCTGGCGCCCATTTCAACGGCGGAACAGGTCAGGCCCGCCGCGCCCATGTCCTGAATGGCAATGACGGCCCCGGTGGCCATCAGTTCCAGTGTGGCTTCCATCAGCCGCTTTTCGGTAAACGGGTCGCCGACCTGCACCGTGGGGCGCTTTTCCTCGATATCATCGTCGAATTCGGCGGAGGCCATGGTGGCGCCGCCCACCCCGTCACGTCCTGTTTTTGCGCCCAGATAGACAACCGGCAGGCCGATTCCCCTGGCTTGCGAAAGGAAGATTCCGTCTCTTTTCGCGATGCCGGCGGCAAAGGCATTGACCAGATTGTTGCCGTTGTAGCGGGCATCGAATTCCACTTCGCCGCCCACGGTGGGCACGCCGAAGCAGTTGGCGTAAGCGCCCACACCGGCAACGACACCGTTCACCAGATGCCGGGTCTTGGGATGATCGGGAGCGCCGAAGCGCAGGGCGTTCATGGTGGCGATGGGGCGGGCGCCCATGGTGAAAATGTCGCGCAGGATGCCGCCGACACCGGTGGCGGCCCCCTGAAAGGGCTCGATATAGGAGGGGTGGTTGTGGCTTTCCATCTTGAAGACCACGACCTCATCGTCCCCGATATCCACTACACCGGCATTTTCTCCGGGGCCCACCACCACGCAATCACCGGTGGTGGGCAGGGTTTTCAGCCATTTTCTGGAACTCTTGTAGGAACAATGCTCGTTCCACATGGCCGAAAAGATGCCCAGCTCGGTGAAGGAGGGTTCCCGACCGATCAGGTCCAGAATGCGCTGATATTCGTCCGCGTTCAGTCCGTGGGCGGCAATGAGCGTGTCGGACAGGGGGGGCTCGTTGACAAGGCGCGTCATGACAGATTGTCCAGAATGCTTTCGAACAGGGGGCGTCCGTTGGTGCCCCCCTGGGATGGTTCAACGAGATTTTCGGGGTGCGGCATCAGCCCCAGCACGTTGCCCTGCCGGTTGGTGACGCCGGCAATGTCGTTGATGGAGCCGTTGGGGTTGGTGCCATTGGCGTAGCGAAAGACGATCTGTCCGTTTTCTTCCAGGGCGGCAAGGGTCCGGGGGTCGGCAAAATAATTGCCGTCATGGTGGGCCACCGGGCAGTCAATGATCTGGTTGGGCAGAAAGCGGGATGTGAACGGTGTGCGGTTGTTTTCCACCTGCAACTGAACGGTGCGGCAGACGAACTTGAGGGAGGCGTTGCGCATCAGGCCGCCCGGCAGCAATTGTGCTTCGGTCAGGATCTGAAAGCCGTTGCACACGCCCAAAACCGCCACGCCGCGTTCCGCCTGTGTGCGAATGGCATCAAGGATGGGGGAGCGGGCGGCAATGGCCCCGGCCCGCAGATAGTCGCCATAGGAAAATCCGCCGGGCAGCACGATCAGGTCGAGGGGGGGCAGTGCCGTTTCCCCGTGCCAGATCATGCGCGGAGCGTAACCGGTGACAAGGGACAGGGCATGGGCCATGTCGGTATCGCGGTTGGAGCCGGGAAACTGGATGATTGCGGCCTTCATCTATGGAATCTCACCAGATCCGTCGCCTGTCTTTTCGGGATCTCCTGTTGCTACATGGGATCAGGAGATAGCCCCAACTACCTGATTCTACGTGCCTTTATCTCAAGGAGATTCCGGGTTTTCAGGATACGCCTTTTACTTTGCGTGCCATACTCCCAAAAACCGGTTCCCACTTTCTGGATGACACGCTGGGGAATCAATTTCAGGGTTCTTTTGTGCATTCCCCGGCAAAAAGGCAAGGGCAGGCTGAACAAATTCCATCGGGCGTCGTGTATTCACCGGTTGCCATGCCTCTCGGGAAAAAGGGGCGCCCATGGCGCCCCTTTGATGATGAAGGATAATCTGGCCTGTGCCTACTCGGCCGGGGCGGTCGGCATCGGTTCCGGTCCGCCGGGGGCTTGCAGGGGGCGGGGGCCCCGCGTTTCCGTCTGCGCTCCTTTGCGGACGCCGGGCAGGTGGGCCCAATCGGGCCGGGTGAACAGGAAGGTGCCCCAGCCGGTCATTCGGATCAGGAAGAAGAGAATGATGGGAGAAGCCAGGGATACCAGCAGCACCAGGGTTGCCAGAACGTTGGGGTCTGTCACAAGTCCGGTCTTGAGCATGACCACGCGGAACATGGACATGGGCAGGGCAAAGGACAGGTAGATGACGATGGAATTGGCACCGATCCAGTTCAGCCATTTCATGGAGGCAAGTGGGGCCAGCATGGATGCGGCGGTCATGATTGCCAGGGCACCGGCCACGGCGAGGGCGAAATGCACGCCGGGCAGGGCGCCCAGTCCCATCCGGGTATGATAGGGGGTGATTTCAACGCCGGGGGAGAAGACCAGGGCCCCGTTGACCAGTGCCCAGGCCACAAGACCGGCAAGGGCGAGGCGCTTGTTGTTTTCCACCCAGCCGACAAAGCGGAAGATCAGCGGTGCTGCCGCATAGCCAACGTAGAAATAGACGAAATATTCGCTGAACTGGTTGAGGGCATAGGAAACGGTCTGAACATCCATCATCTGAAGGGCCAGCGCGACCGGAAGGGTAACGTAGTGGGGTACGCGCAGATCCCAGAGCACCTTGGCCACCAGGGAAAAGACCCCCAGCATGTAGATGAACCACAGGACGCCATAGGGTTCGATGGTGGAAATGGCGATGGTGGACAGGGCCTGAAGGGGCGGGATACCGCCCAGCACGGTCTTGGTCAGGATGTGAATGAGCATCCACACCCCATAGAAGTAGAAATAGTGCACGATGCGGCGGTCGGCATAGCGTGCCCATGGGCGCGCTATCACCTGGGACAGGAACAGGCCGGAAATCAGGAAGAATTCGGGCATGCGGAAGGGGGTGGCAAAGCCGATGACATATCTGAGATAGCTGATTTCTCCGGTGTCCTTGCCAACGGAATTGGCCGCATACATCATCACCACCAGGATGATGGAAATACCCTTGGCCACATCGACCCAGTTCAATCGCTCTTTGGCTGCCATGCTGTTTGTTCCTCTTTTGCGCAATGCCACATTTGCGCGGGAAACATAACAGAAAATGGCGGATTTCCGTGCTCACGGAGCCGTGAGCAGGGGTGGTTTCAGATGTTTACCTTAACCGGTGAGGTTAACGGCGAAGGGGGGTGTTTTCTTTTAGAGATGCCGAAAGGAAGCGGCAGACGTGCTGCCGGGGCAGGCTGTTGTCGAGGTATGTCGGGAAAGGGAAAACCGGCGCAGGCGGGTGCGGAGCGGGCTGAAATCAGCCGGCGACGGGAACCAGCATGTAGGGGACAACCATCAGGGCCAGGGTGAGAAGAAACAGTGCGGTCAGAGAAAGTTTCCGGATCATCAAGAGGGTCCTAACAGGGGGAGGTGAGGCAAATTGCGCCAAATTGCAAAAAGAATCGTTAACGGATTATGCGGACCGTATAATCCTCTATTACGGTATTTGCCAGCAGTTTTTCGCACATGTCCTGCAGAAGTTTTTCCGCATCGGGTTCGCTGGTATCTTCAAGGGTGATGTCGAAAACCTTGCCCTGTCGCACCGATCCGATGCCGGGGAAATCCAGACTGTTCAGGGCTTGCCTGATTGCCTGCCCCTGGGGGTCCAGAACGCCATTCTTGAGGGTGACGGTAATGCAGGCCTTGATGTTCATCGGGCTATTCCACCAGCCGTGGGCCGGTACTCAGGGCATTTTCGGTTTCGGTGAGAATGCCCATGCGCTGGGCAACTTCCCGGTAGGCTTCGACCAGTCCGCCCAGATCTTCGCGGAACACGTCCTTGTCCAGCTTGCGGTGGGTCTTGATGTCCCACAGGCGGCAGGTGTCGGGGGAAATTTCATCCGCCACCACGATGCGCATCATGTCCCCTTCGAACTGGCGGCCGCACTCGATCTTGAAATCGACCAGCTGGATGCCGATGCCGGTGAACAGGCCGGAGAGGAAGTCGTTGACCCGTACGGCCAGGGACATCATGTCGTCCATTTCCTGGGGGCTGGCCCAGCCAAAGGCGGTGACGTGCTCTTCGGCCACCAGCGGATCGCCCAGGGCGTCGTCCTTGTAATAGAATTCGATGATGGAGCGGGGCAGGCGGGTGCCCTGCTCCAGTCCCAGCCGTTTGGCGATGGAGCCGGCGGCTATGTTTCTGACCACCACTTCCAGGGGGATGATTTCCACTTCCCGGATCAACTGTTCGCGCATGTTTAGGCGGCGCAGGAAATGGGTGGGCACGCCCAGATTGTTGAGCTTTGAAAAGATGAACTCGGAAATGCGGTTGTTCAGAACTCCCTTTCCATCCATGATTTCATGTTTCTTGCCGTTGCCGGCGGTGGCATCGTCCTTGAAATGCTGAATCAGGGAGCCGGGCTCGGGGCCTTCGTAAAGTACCTTGGCCTTGCCTTCATAAATCTTGCGTCGTCGGTTCATTATGCCGCCTGACTGGATGGGAGACTCAACGGATCGTGAATTTCTGCTCCCTTGTGCCAAAAGGGCGGCAAAATGCAAGAACTTTTGACGGGAAGGGGCGCCTGCTCCATTCCACGGGCAAAACGTGCAGAAGCGGTCCCCAGGTGCCATTTGGCGTTGCGTGCGGCGCCCGAACCCCCTATTTGGTTAGGCGAGCCACGAGACGTCCGGTCGGCCCGGCCGGAAGTGTCCGAAAAAACGAAACATGCCAATGCGGGAGAAACTACATGTCGAGCTTTGATGAACGGGAAAAGGCGCAGGAGGCCAAGTTCGCCCATGATGCGGAGCTTCGCTTCAAGGCCGAGGCCCGGCGCAACAAGTTGCTGGCGATATGGGCGGCCGAACTGATGGGACGCAAGGATGTGGATGCCTATGTCAGCGAACTGATCGCTACCGATTTTCAGGAAGCGGGCGATGAGGACGTGTTCCGCAAGCTGATCGGAGACCTGTCGGTGGCCGGGGTCAATATCTCTGATCTTGAAGTGCGCGAGAAGATCGAGGAATGTTTTGCACAGGCCAAGGAACAGGTGCTGACGGAGGCCTGACGGGTTTTGTTCGTCGGAACATTTCCCCCCGTGGAAGCTGCCAGGGGGGGATTTTCGTGCGGCAAGGGGGCGTTGCCTGTCCGGTGGGCTGTCAGGCGCCAAATACCCGTTCAAAGATCGTGTCCACATGTTTGAGATGATAGGCATCGTCGAACATGGCATCGATCTGTTCTGCCGATAGCAGGGCAGCCACTTCCGGGTCTTTCTTCAGCAGCGCAGCGAACATGCCGGTCCGGTTGCCGCTGGCGTTCCAGACCTGCATGGCATTGCGCTGCACGGCGCGGTAGGCGTTTTCCCGGCTCATGCCTTTCTGGGTGAGTGCCAGCAGGACGCGCTGGGAATTGTGCAGGCCGCCCAGCCGGTTCATGTTCGCCCGCATGTTGTCCGGGTAAACCAGCAGGTTTTCGATGACATTGGACAGGCGGGCCAGGGCAAAATCAAGGGTGATGGTCGCGTCGGGGCCGATCATGCGTTCCACGGAGGAGTGGGAGATGTCGCGCTCGTGCCACAGGGCGACATTTTCCAGCGCCGGGGTCACCATGCCGCGCACGATGCGGGACAGGCCGGTCAGGTTTTCCGTCAGTACCGGGTTGCGCTTGTGGGGCATGGCGGAGGAACCCTTTTGCC
>JALWTJ010000257.1 GCA_027082895.1 Hyphomicrobiales bacterium
CCGGAAAACACACCGACGGCCCCCAAAAGGCCGGCAGCCCCCAGAAGGCCCGACATCCATCGCCCGGGCATCGAAAGGAAAGGGCATTCCAGTTCCTTCCCGACGGGCTACGGCCCCTTTGCTTGCCCGACGGGTTACGGCCCCTTTGCCTGGTATCGAAAATCTTCTTTTTACGCCCCTGCCACAGGCACTCGTGCCCTGCCGTTCCCCGTCTGCCGAAATCGCATCTGATTCATGATCCCCGGGGCGGGGCGGCGCGCTGCGCACGTCCGAACGTGCCGAATGCCCTGGTGCCGCCTTCCCCCTTTTTGCGTGCCATGTCCCCTACGGGTGACCGCCAACTTTTCCGGGAATGTTACGGGCACTTTTTGGCCACTTTTTCCCCCTTAATCATCAGCAGGAAAATCACGGGTGGACAATGCCGCCCGCCCCGATTATATTAGCATCAGCTTATATATCTTTCTTGTCAGGATTCTGCCATGCGCCCTTCCTCCTCTTCTCTTTCCGTCGCCCGCACCCTGCCGGCGGCCCTTGTTTCCGTAACCGGTCTGATGTTGCTGACCGCACTGTTTTTCGGCCTGCTGGCTCCACGGGGATTTGCCCAGGAATTTTCTCCGGCTACCGACATCACGGCACAGGAAGCCTACGAGGCGCTGCAAAAGCAAAGCCTGATCCTTGTTGACGTGCGCACCCCCGGAGAATGGCGGCAGACAGGAATTGCCGAAGGGGCCGTGCCCATTTCCATGCAGGATCCTGCCTTCATCGCCAAGTTCGAGGCCCTGCGGGCCGACAATCCGGACAAGCCGGTCGCCTTCATCTGTGCCTCGGGCCGCCGCTCGGGCATTGTTCAGAACGAATTGGCCCGACGCGGGTACAAGAATGTCTTTTCCGTCTATGGCGGCACCACCGGCTCCAGCAGTGCTCCGGGATGGATTGCCCAGGGTCTTCCGGTAACCCCCTGGTCCGGCAACTGAGCGTCTTGCGCTCTCCGCGACCTGCCGGGGCGCGATACGCCATCATTCCGCCCGCCTGAACATGCCTGCGACTGCACGGGAAGGGACTTCGGCCCTTTCTCGCGCGCACATTTCCTGCACGCGCCCTTCCCTGCGCGCAAAAGCCCTCTTTCCTTGCGCGCACCAACCGTCCTGAAGTGACGTGCGGCATACAGCTAGCGGGTTGCGCACACCGCCAGCCCCCCTGGTGCGATCCGTGCAAAAGCCCCATGAAACCGCCCCGGTTTGCCAATAACCATTGGAAAGGGTATATGTTGTCGCCTGTGGCGGAGCAGTCTAAGCTTGGGGGCAGTGTCTCTGGAGGGTATTTCGCATGAAGAGTTTTTCGGCCACAAGTTTTCCGACCGAACAGACCGAGATTCTCGAAAAGGCTCTTCTCGCGGTTCGCAAGAACCCCCACGCCCTGTTCACCAATTTTCAATGGTTCCTGTACAAGGCCCGCAACACGGTCTATTTCTGCGCTTTTTCCACCGAGACCTTCGACAAGGAAAAACTGTCACGCACCGTTGCGCAGATGGCGAGCCTGGCGCCGCAACTGACCCACGGCTTCGTGGGGGCCAATCCGGGCCAGCCCTTTCCGCAGAAAATCCTGGATGCCATTACTTCGATCGAGGAAGTGGACAATTTTGACGGGTACCCGGACAAGTGGCTTGATGCGGGACAGGACATTTTCGAACGCAAGGATCTGCCCCTGTTCCGGGTGCGGGTGATAACCCGGCGGGGCGGCGCCGATGATCAGGGGCGGGTGTCCATGATCATGGTGCGCTCCTCCCATGCCATCATGGAGGGCTCCGATTCCGCCCTGCTGACCCGCTCCCTGCCCTCTTCCCACGGCACCATGTCGTCCAGTGCCAACAAGGTTTCGTGGAAAAAACGGCTGTCTTTTGCCCTGGCAACGGCCCTGACGCTGCCGCTGCACATGGTGTCGGCGCATCTGCTGTCACCGAAATCCGTCACCATGGCGTTCAAGACCGCCAACTTTGAACGAGCACGCCTGCGCCGGGTCGCCAACCGGCTCAATGTCCGGCAACGCTCGCTCATGTTCGGACTGGTCATGTTTGCCCTGAACAAGGGAGGCGAAGGCTTTTCACCCAAGAAGATCAAGGGCATCTATACCATGCTGGATACGGAACGGCATGATTATGACGATGATTTCTTCCGGGTGCGCTCCCTGGATGCAACATTCGACGTCTGTGACAGCGTGGAGGAATTCGTCCGGACAGTGGACAGGAAGATCGACGAGGTGGAAGCCAAGGACATCACGAAAATGCAGTTCCTGTTCAACACCATGCTCAAGGCCCATCGCGCCATCTATTCGGTGCTGCCCTTTCTCTATTCGGACAGGTTCTTCCGCTACAATGGCAATTACGACATCGTGCTGACCATGGTGCCTCCGCACCGTACCTACGGGGATCTGACGCGGGGACTGATCGAGCCCATCTATTGCGGCTCCTATCATCCCGGCTCCAACCTGTGCACGTTCGTTCCGGCACGTCGGCAGGTGACCCTGAACTTTTCCATGCGCAAGGAGCATCTGGAGCAGGTGGATGAAATCGCGCGCCTGCTGGAACAACTGGACACGGACGCCTGAGGCCGTCAGAAAGGCGGTCGGAAGCATACCGGCCCGAGAGCGCTTCTCTGGTGCCGGGGTACCACTATCCTGCCGCATTCTGTTCTGATAGTATTGTGCCGAAATCAAAAATTGCGGGACAATATCATGACATCCAAAATCCTGGTGGCCTCCACTCTGGCACTCATGCTTTCGGCATGCACCACGACCAATCCGTTTACCGGTGAAACCCAGATTTCCTCGACCGCGGGCGGCGCGGGGATTGGCGCAGCCGCGGGGGCCGTTACCGGCCTGGTTGCGGCAACGGCTACCGGGGGGGATGCCCGGATTGCCGCCCTGATCGGGGCGGGTGTCGGCGCGCTGGCCGGGGGGGCCGTTGGCGCCTACATGGATCAGCAGGAGGCCGAACTGCGCGCCCAGCTCCAGGGAACGGGCGTTTCGGTCACCCGGGTGGGTGACCAGATCATCCTGAACATGCCCTCCAACATCACCTTTGACGTGGGGTCGGCGACCGTCAAACCCCAGTTTGCCGCCACCCTGCAGTCGGTGGCGCTGGTGCTGCGCCGGTTCGACAAGACCATTGTCGATGTGCTGGGGCACACGGATTCGGATGGATCAGAGGAATATAATCTGAACCTGTCGCGCCAGCGGGCCATTGCGGTGGCCAATATCGTGGCGGCCCAGGGCATTGATCCACGCCGCTTCTACATCGACGGGCGGGGTGAAAGCTCGCCCATCGCCTCCAATGCGACGGAAGCCGGCAAGGCACAGAATCGCCGGGTGGAAATCCGGATTGCTCCCATCAAGGCGGCGGGCTGAACAACGATGTCCTGACATCCATACGCCAGAGAAATGGCGCGGGAAGCCGGTGCACGCACCGGCTTTTTCCTGTTCCCCCCCCCATAACAGCCAATTGGTTTTGCGAACCGCCCGAGAAACACTCGTTTCAGATTTTGGTAACCATTGACTAAGGGATTGTGCGTAATAGTTGGCGGGACAATCCCTACCGGTCCGTGGCAGCGCCCGGCCCGGCAAAAAACAAAGTGGAACACGCACATGGCCCAAGCACAGCATTCCGAAACGCAGGAACCTGTTCTGGAACTGGAACTGTCCGATCTTCACCCCGGGGACGCACAAACGGGAACGACCGACATGAGCGCCCGCGACGCGGATGTCATCGCGTGCATCGAACGGATCATTGCCGGGGACTATTTTGCGGAACCAACGGGGGATGATCCTCTTTCCCAGGCGCTCAGGCGGCTGTCCAGCAAATTCCGTGGCAGTGCATCGGACCGGTTGACGCGCACCGTCTCCCTGTCGGTTCTTTCGGGCCGGACGGCCATTGAATCAGCGCACATGCTGTCTGCCCTGCGCACGGTGGATGGCAAGGCCCAGTCCATCGCTGCCGCGGCGGAGCAGATGGCAGCAACGGTGCAGGAAATCGGCACCTACGGCCAGAATATTGCCGAAAAGGCACAGACGGTTCGCGGCGTGACCGATCAGGGCGCCACGGCGGCGCAACAGGCAATCGCGGGCATGAACCAGATTGCCGAATCGGTACAGACGAGCGTGACCAAGGTGGACATGCTGACCGAGCTTTCCGAGCGCATTGCCAATATTTCGGGCAACATCAAGAAAGTGGCCAACCACACCAACCTGCTGGCGATCAATGCCGCCATCGAGGCGGCACGGGCCGGGGAAGCGGGCAAGGGATTTGCCGTGGTGGCAGAGGAGGTCAAGTCCCTGTCCAACCAGACGCGGGCGGCCACGGAGGAAGTCAGCGCCGTGGTCAAGCAACTGCAGAGCGAGACCCGGGAAATCCTTGATTCCATGGATGACAGCCGCAAGGCGGTGGAAATCGGGCAGACGGCCATCCAGAATGTGGGCGAGCGCATGGAAGACATTCAGACATCCATTGCGGATGTCACCCAGAACATTTCCCAGATTTCCGATGCCCTGAGCGAACAGCGCAAGGCATCGCAGGACGTGGCGCAGGGCATCACCCACATTGCGGACAATTCCAGCCAGAGTGTCGATGGCATTGAAAATATCGTCACGGCCATGGGGGACGTGGAAAAACTGATTTCCGCCCAGATCGCGCAACTTGCCGAACTGGAACTGCCCGACAAGGTAATCAAGCTGGCCCAGTCCGACCATGTGCTGTGGGTGAAGCGGCTGGCCAACATGATCGTGGGCCGGGAAGGGCTGAACCCGGACGAACTGGCCGACCACCATTCCTGCCGCCTTGGAAAATGGTACGACACGGTTCAGGATGCCGCGCTGCTTGACAATCCGCATTTCGAGCGGCTCAAGGCCCCCCACCGGAAGGTGCATGATCACGGCATCAAGGCCGTCCGGCATTACAATGATCACGACCTGCCATCCGCACTGGAGGAAGTCGCGCTGGTCGAGGAAGCTTCCCACGAGGTTCTGGACATCCTGTCGGCTCTGGAAAACCGCTGATCCGGAACATCAGGGCGTGGCCTCTCGCCCGTGCCGGCAATTTGCCGGAGGCAAGAAACGGGCCGCCGCGCCGGTCACGGCAACAGAATCGGCCCGGAGAATCTGACAAGGCCCGCTCCGTGTGGCTTGCCCATATGCGGACAAGCCCGGGCCATGGCTGGTGAAGGGCCTTTCTTTTCCCCAATCGTCAACTAGAAAAGTCCAGCCATCCTTTTACAAATTTGCAAACTGGCATATATGCCCGCAAATGCGCCCGAGGGCAAAAGGTTCGCTTGACACGCACTTCCTTTGTGTTCGAAATGCGAAAAGCTTCGTATCGGGCGAAATTGCAAACAAATGAACCAGGCCAGGAACGTAAATCTTGAGTGATCCGGACATATTCGACATTTTTGTCATTGGCGGCGGTATCAACGGGTGCGGGATCGCGCGTGATGCGGCCGGGCGGGGCTATTCCGTGTGCCTTGCGGAAATGAACGATCTGGCCAGTGGCACCTCATCAGGGGCAACCAAGCTGATCCATGGGGGCCTGCGTTACCTGGAACATCATGAATTCCGGCTGGTGCATGAAGCGCTGATGGAGCGGGAGCGGCTGTGGGCGATTGCGCCGCACATCATCTGGCCCCTGCGGTTCGTGCTGCCCATCCACAAGGGATTGCGGCCTGCATGGCTGCTGCGGCTGGGCCTGTTCATCTATGATCACATGGGGGGGCGCAAGCTGCTGCCGCCAACCCGAACCCTGGACATGCGGACCGACCCCGTTGCCCGTCCGCTCAA
>JALWTJ010000258.1 GCA_027082895.1 Hyphomicrobiales bacterium
TGATTGGCATTTGTGCTCTCCCTGACCCCACATGAACGACAAAGAATGCGCTGGAAACATCCGCCCTTCAACGATCGGATCTTGCCAGGACCGCTCCCAATTTTTCACCAGAGGGCCAGTGTCACAAATATTCTATTTCAGAAAAAATCAACAGAAATTTTTCTATTTCTGCTCGTTGCGGCGGCTGCCCACCGCAACGGCGAGGGAAATGGCAAGGGTCAGGGGAGCCGACAGGGCGCGGAACGACCCCACATCGGCCTCCGAAACGGTCAGGGCGATGGCGCCCAGCCCATGCAGCGGGCTGTTCAGTGCATCGGTGATGGCCACCACATCGCAATTCCGGTCGCGGGCAAACCGGGCCAGCTCCAGCGTTTCCTCCGTGTAAGGAGCAAAGCTGATGGCAACAAGCACGTCCCCGGGGCCGATGGCATGGCGGTGGTCCAGGTTCCCCCCCCGGTCATGCAAAATGGCCGGAACATCCATTTTTTCCAGCGTATAGGAGAGATAGGCGGCGACCGGAAAGGCCCGCGACAGGCCGATCAGGTGAATGAGCGAGGCCGCGCACAGCTTGTCCACCGCCGTCTCCAGCGACCGGGCATCGAGGGAACCAGCCAGCATTTCCAGCGAACTGCGCCCCGCTTCGACAAATTCGGCCAGCAGGGCCGTGGGGCTTTCATCGCCGCTGGCCCGCAGTTTTTCCAGCCGGGTCGTGTAATCGGGCCATCTGCGATCGTAATTTTCGCGGAACATCTTTTGCATCTGGGAATAGCCGGAATAGCCCATCAACTGGCAAAAGCGCATGAAGGCGGAGGGCTGTACCCCGGCCGCCCGGGACATCTCCGCCACCGTGGAAACCGCGATCTTGTCCGCATTGCGCGCCACATAGTCGGCGCATTGGCGCAGCCGTTTGGGGGAGTTTTCCGTAACCTCCACCAGCCGGGCCTGAAAGGCGTCAAAACTGTCCGGAGCCGTTTTCTGGGGCATACCGACCTTCTTTTGTCTTGACAGATGCACTGCCGTATGAACATTCCATTTTCTGGAATATATATTCCATTTTGACCGAAAGCGCGAGTCTCAACTCCCCGGGAGCGAAGGAAATCATGGCCACAAAGGCAAAAAAGATCCGTCACGAGGTGGGGATTGGTATCATCGGTACCGGCTTCATGGGCAAGGCCCATGCGCTGGCATTCGGGGCAGTACGTGCCGTGTTCGCCGATTCGGTTGTGCCCATGGCGGTGCCACGGCTGGAAATGATCTGCGATACCCCGGAACAAAGGGCGATTGACAAGGCCGACCAGTTCGGTTTTTCCCGCGCCACCGGGGACTGGCACCAGCTTGTAAACGATGCGCGTGTGGATGTGGTGTGCATCACCACCCCCAACCGCCTGCACCATGAAATGGCCCTTGCCGCCATTGCCGCGGGCAAGCATGTCTATTGCGAAAAACCCCTGGCCCTGACCTTGGAGCAGGCCCGCCAGATGGAGCAGGCTGCCCGTGAAGCCGGCGTCCAGACCTGTGTCGGTTACAACTATCTGTTCAACCCCGCCTATCTGCATGCCAAACGGCTCATCGAGGAGGGTGAAATCGGCACGGTGGTGCATTTCCGGGGCTGGGTCGACGAGGATTATCAGGCCGACCCGGATCTTCCCTGGACATGGCGCGCCAACATTGCCGAAGCCGGGCTGGGGGCTCTGGGTGACCTGGGGTGCCATCTGGTATCCATGGCCTGCGGGCTGGCCGGTCCCATCGACAGTTTGATTGCCGATTGCCAGATTATCCACCCGACCCGCAAGCTGGCCGATTCGGGGGAACGGCGCCCCGTCGAGAACGAAGATACGGCTACGGCTCTCGTCCGCTTCGCCAATGGCGCCCACGGCTCCCTGGGCACCTCGCGCTCCGCCTGGGGGCGCAAGAACCGGCTGACCTGGGAGGTGCACGGCACCCATGGCATGGTCTGTTTCGATCAGGAGCGCATGAACGAGTTGCGCCTTTATCGCAACAGGGGACCGGTAGCCGAACAGGGGTTCACCACCATTCTTTCCGGGCCGTCCCATCCTCCCTTTGCCGCCTTTTGTCCCGCCCCCGGCCACCAGATCGGTTTCAACGATCTCAAGGTGATGGAGGCGGCCGCTTTCCTGTCCCGGCTTGCCGGAGGCGATTTGCCCCTGACCGATTTTGCCGGGGCACTTGAGTTTGAAAGAATCATTCATGCCATTGATGTGGCGGCCAGAAGCGGCGAACGCCAGCACCTGTAACGGCGCTTCCTTCCTTTTCGTGCTGGCAGACGGATCAGCGGCGCAGGCGCAGATAGCGCCGTGCGGCCAGTACCGCCCATATTCCTTCCGCAACCAGAAATGGATAGGAGCCGATCAGCAGGGCATAGAATGCCGCCAACGTGCACCCCAGGGCGAACAGCGCCACGAAAAGCGGGTGGCGCTGTTCAAGACCATAGGAAACCACCATGATCGTGACGGCACCGATTCCAAGAAACTCGATCATGGGTTGACCCTATGCCCGCGCAACTCCCGGGTAAACCGACCCGGAGAGACTCTTTTCCCCAATATCGCGCAGGCGAGGGAAGAATTGGTTTGCAAACCGGCCCCGCAACGGGTTCTAATCTCGCCCTGTGATCGGAATTCTTCCCTTGAACCTCAGCGGGACAAAACTGCCTCATGACTCTGTTCATCGCCGGATTGCTGCTGTTCTTCGTGCCCCATATGCTTCCCATTCTCGCGCCGGCCGTCAAGGCACGGCTGGTTGGCCGCTGGGGGGAAAGGACATGGCGGGCCCTTTATTCCCTGCTCTCTTTTGCCGGGCTGATCCTGATCGTGCTGGGCTGGCGTGAATTTCGTCCCGTGGCACCGCAGGTCTACGAACCGCCTTCATGGGGACGCGATGCGACCTATGTGCTGGTCTGGGTGGCCCTTGTCCTGCTTGCCGTTCCCCGCTCGAAGCCGGGGCGCATACTGGTCATTGTCAAGCATCCCATGGTCGTGGGCGTTTTCTACTGGGCGCTGGGCCACCTGCTGGCCAACGGGGACATGGCATCGGTGATGCTGTTCGGCAGCTTCATTCTCTTTGTCGCCATGTCCCGCATTTCCGAGTTTGCAAAGGGCGATCCGCGCCACCGGTTTGTCGGCTATCGCAGCGACATCATTGCCCTTGGCGTGGGTACGGCTGTCTGGCTCCTGATTGCCCTGCTGGCCCATGTCTGGCTGACCGGCGTGCGGCTGTTCTGATCCGGCCTGCCCGGTGTCGGTATCCACCGGGTCAGACGGTGTGCAGAAAGCCGCCCATCCCCTATCCGCGCCCCGAGGCGCATCCGATGCACAGGCGCACCGAAGGGTCCGCTTTCAGACGCCGGAAGGAAATTGGCTCCTCGCATTGGACACAATAGCCGAAATCGCCTCTGTCCAGGCGTTCCAGCGCTTGCCGTATATCCTCCAGTTCACGCTGCTGGCGCATATTCTGCGCCCGGGCCATGGCCTGCTGCTGCAGGGCATCCATGCGCGATACCCGTCCCACCGATTGCTGGTCCAGCTGCACCGTGTCCGTGGCCTGGGCATTGGCGGACAGGGTTTCCTGCGCTTCGGCGAGACGTTTTTCCAGAAGGCGCCTGAAGCGGGCCAGAAGTACCGTTTCCATGAATGTTTCGTTTCCTGTCTTTTCGCGTTGGAAGGTGAGGGACAAATAACGCCACCATTCGATTGCATTCGTTTCGCTGCACCATTAGTGTGCCGGAAAATTCCCTCCGATGGTACCGGGCCAAGGGTGCGCCATGGGCTACTCTGGACCCCATCATAGGCAAAAACACGACAGGCAGGCCATTCATGTCAGAAGATACGATTTTTTCCGAGGTTGACGAGGATCTGCGCGCCGACCGCATGCGCCAGTTGTGGCGGCGGTTTGGCCCCTGGTTGCTGGGTGCGGCTGTTCTCGTGGTCCTTCTTGTTGCCGTCAACGAGGGGTGGCGCTGGTATCGGGACAGCGTTGCCGCTGCATCCTCGGACAAGCTTTATGCGGCCATGGACCTGCTGGACTCCGGCGACATTGCCGGCGCCCAGGCCGCCCTGAACGAGGTGGTTGCCAGCGGTTCGGGCAGCTATCCGGAACTGGCCCGATTTGCCCAGGCCGCCATTCTGGCCGATGAGGGCAAGGCGGACGAAGCCGTTGCCGCCTATGATGCTCTGGCCAACTCGCTGAACAACACCCGCCTGCGCGAGACGGCCCTGTTGCTGGCCGCCCAGTCTCTTGCCGATTCGGGGGATGTGGAAGGCGTGCGTTCCCGGCTCGCCGGCCTGCTGGCAGCGGACAACCCGTTTCGCTCCGTGGCACGGGAAACCCTCGGGCTTGCCGAATATGCCGCCGGTGACGCGGACGCGGCCCGCCGGGAGTTCGACAAGATCATCAACGATCCCCAGACCTCCCTTGACCTGTTGCGCCGGGTGCAGATTTTTGATGCCCAGTTGCGCTCGGAAGGGGCCGCGGATCCTGCTGCAACGGATGCAGCAGCAGCGGAAGCTCCCGCGGATGCGCCCGCAACCGACGCACCAGCCACAAGTTCGGCAGCAGACCCGGCAGCCGGTTCAGCAGCGGCAAATCCGGACACGGCCAGCCAGTAAACGGACCCTTGCGGGGGTAAGATGCGGTCATGAAACGCACCATCGCCATTGTCGGGCGGCCCAATGTGGGCAAGTCCACCCTGTTCAACCGTCTGGTCGGCAAGCGTCTGGCGCTGGTGGATGACACCCCCGGTGTTACCCGGGACCGACGCGAAGGGGAGGGGCGGATCGGTGACCTGTCCTTTCGCCTGGTGGATACGGCAGGTTACGAGGATGCCACCGGCAATTCCCTTGAAGCGCGCATGCGCCAGCAGACCGAAGCGGCGATCCGCGAAGCCGACCTGATTTTCTTCATGGTCGATGCGCGTGCCGGCATTACCCCGCTGGATCAGACCTTTGCCGGCCTGCTGCGCAAGACAGACCGGCCGGTTCACCTGGTTGCCAACAAGGCGGAAGGCAAGGCAGCCGAAGCGGGGCTGGCCGAAGCCTGGTCCCTGGGGATGGGCGAACCCATTCCCCTGTCGGCGGAGCACGGCATCGGCATTTCGGAACTCTACGACATCATTCGTGACGCCGCGGAGCAGGCAACCCCTGCGACCGGGGATGCACAAGGGCATGTCCCCGAAATTGATGTGGACATCGAGCCGGATTCCGAACACACCGTCCGCTGGAACCCCAACCGCCACCTCAACGTGGCCATTATCGGGCGTCCCAACGCTGGAAAGTCCACCCTGATCAACCGTCTGGTGGGCACCGACCGCCTGCTGACCGGTCCGGAGGCGGGCATCACCCGGGATTCCATCATGGTGCCATGGGAATATGAGGGGCGCACGATCAATCTGGTGGACACTGCTGGTATCCGCAAGCGGGCGCGGGTGCAGAAGAAGCTGGAAAAGCTGGCCGTTGCCGACGCCCTGCGCTCCATCCAGTATGCGGAAATCGTGGTGCTGATGCTGGATGCCACCCAGCCCTTTGAAAAGCAGGACCTGCACCTGGCCTCCCTTGTCGAGCGGGAGGGCAGGGCCCTGGTCATCGCCCTGAACAAGTGGGATCTGATCCGCAACCGGAACGAAACCCTGGCACGTCTGCGTGAAGCCTGTGAGCGGCTTCTTCCCCAGCTGCGGGGGGTGCCCCTTATTACCCTTTCCGGCCTGAAGGGAAAGAATATCCCCAAACTCATGCAGGCCATATTCGACATTGAGCGCAACTGGAACGTGCGGCTGCCCACCTCGAAGGTCAACCAGTTCCT
>JALWTJ010000259.1 GCA_027082895.1 Hyphomicrobiales bacterium
TGCTGCGGCGTGACATGGTGAAACCGGATCGAACTGACCAGCCGCCCGGACATGTAAACGCCGAAACAATAGACATTGGGCGCCTCGTCATGTTCGTCAAAAACCACCCGTTCGGAATTGGGCGCAATGAAGCCTTCCCGCCGATAGGCTTCGTAGCGCAACCGGTACACCGGATCGAACTGGTCCTTGAACGGCACCCGCCGATATTCCACCTCGTCCAGCACATCCAGCAGGTTCGCGGCGAACCGGCTTTTCAACGTTTCCTGCTTGACCACTTCCCGCTTCCGCTCTTCTTGTACCCCAACAACCTGTCCCCCAAGAGCCGACCCCTCAGGAACAATTTAGGGATTTGTTAACCAACCGAAAAGTCGTAAAAAACACCAATCACGAAACATGCTTAACGATGGAAAAATTCGCCCCGCTCCGACCCGTCACGGGCACCCCAATTGTGGCACCCCGATGGCGCAACACCACAATAAAGTTCATGACAAGAACAAAGCCGCACCGATCCGCCAAACGGGCAACCATCTGAACCGATATAAGAAACGGTATGTCAGGAACCGGCCTGCCGCCGATAGCCAATCGCCGATGCATCCTGTCCCCCGGCCCCCTTGCCACTCAGGGTACGGATCAGCTGGGCAATTTCGGATTGGGGAACCGGCGCACCGAACAGATAGCCCTGTATGGAACTGACCAGCCCGATTTCAGCCACCGTTTCCAGCTGCTCCTCGGTTTCCACCCCTTCCACCGTGATCTTCATGTTCAGATCCCGGCCCAGCACGGCAATATTGCGCATCAGGCGCAGCGCCCGCGGGTCTTCGGTGACATCCATGGTGAACGTACGATCGATCTTCAGTTTCGTGAACGGCAGGGAATGCAGATAGCCAAGGGAGGAATAGCCGGTGCCAAAATCGTCAAGTGCGATGCCAACCCCGAGCGCTGCCACCTCGGAGAGAACCCGCGAAGCGATATCCATTTCTTCCACCAGCACCGTTTCGGTCACCTCGATTTCCAGCCTTTCGGGCAGCAATCCGGAAACCTGCAGCGCCGAGTCCACCATTTCCTGAACATTGCGTCCCTTGAAATCATCCGCCGAAATGTTCACCGCCACCCCGATATTGTCCGGCCAGCTGGCACATTCCCGCGTAGCACAATGCAGCACCCAGTCCGTTATCTCGGAAACCACACCCATTTCCTCGGCCAGGGGGATGAACACATCCGGCGGAATGACCCCCAGTTCCTTGTGGTGCCAGCGCGCCAGCGCCTCACATCCGACCACCTTGCGGCTGTTCAGGTCCACCACCGGTTGAAAGGCCAGCATCAACTGCCCCAGATCAATGGCTTCGCGCAATGCCTCCTTGAGAACCTGCTTGTCCTCATAGGCCTTGAGCATGTCATTGCTGAACACCGCGACCCGGCCCTTGCCATTTTCCTTGGCCCGGTAAAGGGCCAGATCCGCCCGCTTGAGCAGACCCTCCAGTTGGCTCGAAGCCGCCCGCGCTACCACCAGCCCGGCGCTCATGCATATCTGCATCTGGGTATTGTCGATCGTGAACGGCTCTCCCAGTACTTCCAGCAATGAAGCAATGACCTGATCCATCCGCTCCCGGGTCACATCCCGCTCGAAGAAGGCGGTAAACTCATCACCACCAAACCGGCCCACCAACACCGAAGAATCAAGGCTTTGCCGCAACCGCCGAGCCACATGGGCCAGCACCCTGTCCCCCAGCGGATGGCCATAAGTGTCGTTGATGTTCTTGAAATCATCCACGTCCAGGCTGAGAAAGGCAATTTCCGCATCCGGATTGTTATGCGCCATTGCGCGCAACCGGCCGGCCACCTGTTCACTGAAATAGGCGCGGTTGGGCAGGTTGGTTGCCGGATCAAAACGGGCCATGAACTTGATCCGGGATTCCGACTGCACCCTTTCGGTTATGTCTTCGAGCACCAGTACCGTCTGGCGTGCAGAACGGTTGATGGACACCTCGCATTGCCGACCGTCCAGCAATTGCAGCACGATCTTGCTCTGCCCTTCGATGGCCACCGCCGTCGCCAGGCGCTGCCCGCACAGCGGCGACAGCATGCCACTGGACTTGGTCCGCTCGATCACTTCCCTGAATTCCTTGCCGATACACAGGTAATCAACTTCGCTGAACAGCATTTCCTGCGCCTGCGCGTTGGCCACGATCACCCGGAGAGACTGATCAAGCATCAGCAGACCATGGGACATGGTCGACATGGCCGTATCCAGTTCTTCGGCCAGCCGGGCTACCTCCGAGCGATCTCTGACCGCGGACAGAAGGACATTGCGAATATCACCGGCCAGTGCCCGATAGCTCATCAGCATCGGCGCAAACAGCGCAGCAAGAAGAATGTGATAGATATTGCCATCCAGCGCCAGACCGGCACACAGGGGAACCCCCAGCAAAAGCAACTGTATGGTTACCAGCCGGTCCAGACCGAAATTGCGCGCAACGATCCCCACCATTGCCGCAATCGATACGCTCATGCTGGCCAGAACCGAAAAGGCGCTCTTGTCAAACACGAGGGCATAGAAACACCACATGCCATAGAGCATGGCCGCCATCGCCCCGGAAACGGTGGCCTGCATTTCCCAATGCTCGGCCCCCTCCGCATCGTCCGCTTCCAGCCGTACCCGATCAAAGCGCGTGGCCTGAAAATAGCGCCATGCGGCCAGCAGAACAAACAGCCCGGCAATGACATAATGGAACGAATGATGCGAATTCAGTCCCGCAATTGCAGCTGCCGTGGCAGATGCAATCGTTCCCACGGACAGGGCCAGCCGATCGCGGAAAAGCGAACGAACGATGGACACATAATCCAGGGCCGGCATTTTTGTTCGGGCAGAATAAAGCATGGACGGCACATTTTTGTTGAAATCGCGCCATCAAGCTAGCATCAGAGTAGTTAAAAAGGTGTGGCCAGAAAGAACAACGCTGCTTTGCGAAACAAACCGCACCCGAAAAACGAAAATCGCACCTTCCATTCAGGAGCATCCCATGTTCAAGGCCATCGCCAACCTGTTCGCAGAACCCTCCGCCAGGACACCCCGAAAAATGGATCCCCAGCTTGCCGTGGCAACCTTGCTGGTGCACCTGATCAACATTGACGGTGTGACCACTGACGACGAGAAACGAACCATGTCCCGGGTTTTAAAAGACCATTTCGACCTGGACGAGCCCCAGCTGCGCCAGCTGATCGAAATGGCCGGCCAGAAGGATGCCGAAGCGGTGGATCTCTATCAGTTCACCTCCATCATCACCGGGCTTGAAATGGAACAGCGGATCGCCATCATTTCCCTGATGTGGGAAGTGGTTTTTGCCGATGGCACCAACCATGAAATGGAAGACAACATGATCTGGCGGGTGGCCGAACTGATCGGCGTTTCCGCCCGCGACCGCACCCGCCTGCGCGCAAAATTTGCAAAGGCCGCTGCCGACAGGGACAGAGACTGACCGACAGGACGGCGCGCACGGCCACAACCGGCAACAGGATGAAGGCGCGGCCCGAGAAAATGGTACCAACCATCAACAGGGGCGCCCCTTGCCCCTTTACCTGCCAGTGACTAAATAGTCGGACAGGTGGAAAGCAGGTGATTCCTGCCCACCCCCGCAACGGATACCGTTCCCGGTCCCTTCGGCAAAAGGTCGGCACCGGAAACCGCACAAAGGACATGCCATGCGCGCCATACTCGAAATTATCCTGATGCTTCTGGATCTGTACTGGTGGGTCCTGATAGTAATGATCGTGCTCAGCTGGCTGATCAGCTTCAACGTCATCAATACCCGCAACCAGTTCGTCGCCTCGGTCATGCGCGTTGTTTCGGCCCTGACCGAACCGGTCCTGCGGCCCATCCGGCGCGTCATCCCCTATGTGGGCGGTCTGGACCTCAGCCCGATCGTGCTGTTCCTTGCCCTCTATTTCATCCGGCGAGTGATTATTCTGTATATATACCCGCACGTATTCTGACGGGGCAGGACAGAAAACGGATTGGCCCAGCCCTTCACCATAACGCCGGACGGGATACGCCTTGCGGTACGCATAACGCCGAACGCATCACGCAACGCCCTTGAAGCCCCCCAGATCCGCGACGACGGACAATGCGTGCTGCGGGCCCGCGTTACCGCGGCACCAGACAAGGGAAAGGCCAACAAGGCACTGATCGCCCTGCTGGCCAAACACTTGCACATTCCCAAGGGCTCCATGCAGATCGTTTCAGGCCCCACATCCCGTCTCAAGGTCATACGGATCCGCACCGATCCGCAATCCCTGCAACCGGTTCTGTCCGGCTGGATCATCTGAACCGGCTGCCCCGGAAACTTTCAGCCCTGCTTTTCCGCCAGCGCTATGGCGTCCATGACCACCTTCCGGGCCTCTGCAACACCCACGACCTTGTCGATCTTGGCCCATTTGCCCGGTTCCAGATCCTTGTAGTGGGTAAAGAAATGGACCACCTTGTCCACTTCGCTCTGCGGCAGGTCGGAAACGTCCTTCACATGGTCATATGCCCTGGTCAGCTTGGATACCGGCACTGCCAGCAGCTTTTCGTCCTGGCCCCCGTCATCTTCCATCAGCAACACGCCCACCGGCCGGCAGCGGATCACCCCGCCCGGCACCACGGGCCGCGAATTCATTACCATGACGTCCAGCGGATCCCCGTCCCCGCACAGGGTATGGGGCACGAAGCCGTAATTTCCCGGGTAGCGCATGGGGGTGAACAGGAAACGATCAACAAAGATCGCACCGCTTTCCTTGTCGAACTCGTACTTGATCGGTTCTCCCCCCACCGGCACTTCAATGATGACATTGAAATCATCGGGAGGATTCTTGCCAATGGATATCTTTGAAATGTTCATCTGCTGTTCAGCCCTGCTTCGCTATGAAAATTGACAACCAACCGGAAACGGCCGGTTCCGGTTCCAACATGAGCCGGTTTCTGGACCAACATGCCCTGTCAATGCAAGTCTTATTCGCCAAGGAAACCCTATCAAGATGATACATTCCCGAAAATATCCGGCACCCATGGCCCGGCAAGCAGCCCGTACCGGATCGGCAAAACCCCGCGCCGTCGCGCACTCCCTGCTGTTGACCGCCTCCCTGCTGGCCTCCCTTGCCACCCTGTTCGTTTCCCCCGCCGTCACCACGGCACAGGAAAAAGCCCCCTCCGCCAACAGTTCCGCCTTCACCCCCCTTGATCTGGACAAGTGCCACCTTCTGACCCGGGCCGAACTGGGCCTGCCTGAACTCAGTGAAGAAGAAGAAGGCGTGGACGGTGGCAGCTGGCTGTGCATCGGCTATGCCAAGTCGATCGTCTATGTGGCCGAAGGTGACCTGCGCATGTTTGTCTCCTACGGCCCCGATGCCTTGCGCGAACGCGCCGCCAGCCAGACCCTTCCCGAATTCAACTATCTGGGAGACCGGATCGAATGGCGGCTGCGTCCCGCGGCAAACGGGGAGAAGGGAAGCGGCACGCCCTTTGCCACCATCGTGACATGGATCACCGAAAGCGGGGATTCCCCGCAGGAAACCAATGAAGTGCTGGTGGTAACCAAGCTGGAGCCGGGCAACACCTGCCACGTCGCCTATATCGATACATCCCTGGTACCCAATGCCCACGATGTGGCCCTGTGGTATGCGGACAACGAGGTGGACAGCTTCAACTGTGCCACCGATGACGTGCTCGTCGTGCCCACCTGATCAACCAGAACGGAAGAATCAGGAAAGCTTCTGCGCCGCCCGCATGGC
>JALWTJ010000260.1 GCA_027082895.1 Hyphomicrobiales bacterium
TGGTGCCTGTCACCCCAAGGATCGTTTCGGGCTGGGGGCCGAACAGGCGCGCCGCCGCCCGGGCATAGGCCCCCCGTACATCCTCCACCACCACCGTTTCAACGCCAAGGGGCTTTGCCGGTTCCCGATCCGAAACAACGATGCGCGCCCCCCTTTCAACGGCCCGCGCGGCAAACTCGTCCCCGTGATGCGTGCTCCCCGGCAGGGCAAAAAAGGCCTCGCCGAATGCAATGGCCCGACTGTCCGAATTGATGCCCGTTACCCGGACATTCTCCTCACCAATATGCGCACCTGCGCCCTCCAGCAGATCAGCCAACAAATGAGACACGAGGCAAATTCCTTCAATTTCCGTCACGAGAATTTCTGATTTCGGAGGGAACCAGACTCAGCTCCGAACTTTCGCTGAAGTCTGGCATGACTCCGAGCAGGGGCGCAATGCGATGAATGATGCGTCCCGTCACTTCCCCCGCATTCCAGGCGGCGGTGCGTCCGCTCTGGGGAGTTTCCCGCTTGGGTTCGTCCACCAGCACCACCATGACATATTGGGGATCGGTCAGGGGAAACCCGGAGGCAAACACCGCAAGGTTACGCGTTGAATCATAGCGCCCGTCAACCACCTTGTCCGCGGTTCCCGTCTTGCCGCCCGCCAGGTAGCCGTCGGCAATCGCATTCATGCGCCGCCCGGACCCTTCAAGGGCGTTCAGGCGCATCAGATAGCGCACATATTCACTGGTCCGGGGCGAAATGATCCGCCGGCCCAGAGCCATCGCTTCCCCCATGGTGCGCGGAAACAGGGTCGGGGGCACCAGCGTTCCGCCATTGACAAAGGCGGCCATGGCCGCCGCCATGTGCAGGGGAGTAATGGTCAAGCCATGACCGAAGGCGGCCGTCGCCGCCGCCACATCGGAAAAGGTGGGCGCAATGCTGCTGCGCTTGGTTTCCGGCAACTCGACCGTCAACGGATCATCAAACCCGACCCGGTTCAAGAATTCCCGGAACCGGTCCTTGCCCAGGGCCTGCATGATCTTGATGGTGCCGATATTGGAAGAAAACTTGTACACTTCGGGCAGGGAAAGCATGCGC
This sequence comes from Hyphomicrobiales bacterium, assembly GCA_027082895.1. Lineage (GTDB taxonomy): Bacteria > Pseudomonadota > Alphaproteobacteria > Rhizobiales > Devosiaceae > DROE01. The sequence continues at coordinate 1,084 of JALWTJ010000260.1, forward strand.
CGCTTTCCGTGGAAGTCACCAATGGAAAACCGCCCGAACCGGATGGGCTTGGTGGCATCGAACTGGTCGGTCAGGCGCACCGCCCCCGCATCCAGCGCCCCGGCAAGGGTAACCGTCTTGAACGTGGATCCCAGCTCGAACGTGCCCGCGGTGATCCGGTTCAATCGCCCCTCCTGAAGGGCGCTTGCCGGCACGTTGGGATCGAAATCGGGGAGGGAAACCAGCCCCAGTATTTCCCCGGTGCGCGCGTTCAGAAGAACACCGGCCGCCGCAATGGCCTGATAGCGCTCCATGGCGTCGACCAGTTCGGCATGCATGGCGTTCTGCACCCTCAGGTCCAGCGTCAGCGTCACCGGCTCCAGGGCACGCCCCCGGGCCAGCCCCAGTTCCTGCAATACCTTGACCTCGGCCCCATCCAGATATTTCTCGATGCCCGAAATGCCCTGATTGTCCACATTGACCGTACCCAGAACATGGGAAGCCGTGTTGCCCCCCGGATAGTAGCGGCGGCTTTCGGTCCTGAAGCCAAGCCCGGGAATACCAAGATTGAATACCTTGTCCCGATCCGCCTGGCTCATTTCCCGTTTTATCCAGACAAATCCCTCGTCCCCGTCCAGCTTGTCGCGCAACCAGTTGACATCCAGTTCCGGCAACACGCCGTGCAATTTTTCTACCGCCTCATCCACGTCGATGATCTGGCGGGGAGAGGCAAAAAGGGAAGGAACCTGAATATCCATGGCCAGTTCCCGGCCGTTGCGGTCCAGCAATGGCGGGCGGCTGGCAGTAATGACGTCCCGCGCCCGGCCCGACGTTGCTTCGCTTTCGCGAATTCCGCCCAGTTGCACCAGCCGCGCCCCGATCACCCCGAACACCAGCACCAGCCCCACAATGGCCAGCCGTATCCGGGTCTGGGTCAGATTCTTGCGCGTCTTGCGCCCACCTTCAAGGGCAATGGGCGCCTGGGAATGGGTTGTTGCCAGGCTCATTGATCCAGAATCTCCGAAAGCTTGTCCCCGATCGGATCGATTCCCGCATCCAGCGCCCGGAACAGGGCATCCAGCGCCGCATCATCCGTGGCTTCGGGTCGCATGGGAATATCCGTGATCTTTCCGAACTGACGGGCGTCGATATAGGCAAGGCCCAGTTCCTGTGCGTGCCGCTCAACGATCGGAGCAATATAGGAGGGCTGGGAGAAATGCGCCCAGTCCGCCTGCAGGGCCGAAAGCTGCTGCTTCTGCAATGAAATCTGATGCTGGAGCGCAAATTTTTCCCTCTGGACGGATTCCGTCTGGAATTTCAGCCCGTAGACCACCACCAGCGCCACGATGCTGGTGGCAAACAATATCAGGTTGACGCCCTTGATCATGCTACCCCCCTCAGGCTGGAACCGGGAACCCCAAGGCCCCCAACACTGAACGGACGTGGCTGCCCCGCCCCGCGCTGGGCATAGCGCAAGGTGGCCGAACGGGCCCGCGGATTGCGCAGGATTTCGTCCCTGCCCGGCCGCCGCGGCTTGTGTACATTGACCCAGCTTTTCCCCGTCACATCCCGTGCCGGGGCATGCCGGGAAACGGCCCCCTGCCGCTTTTCAAGATCAAAGAACCTCTTGACGATCCGGTCCTCAAGGGAATGGAATGTCACCACCGCCAGCCATCCCCCTTCCGGCAGCAGCCGTTCGGCGGCAAACAGCCCGCGCACCAGTTCGTTCATCTCCCCATTGACCGCGATACGCAATGCCTGAAAGCTGCGTGTCGCCGGATGGCGCCCCCCCGGCTTGCGCCCAAGCACCCCTTCAATCAGCCGGGCCAGCCTGCCCGTGGTATCGATGGGGGTTTCCTGCCGCGCCGCAACGATGGCCCGCGCAATGCGCCGGGCCGCTTTTTCTTCGCCAAAGGCAAACAGGATGTCAGACAGTTCCCGCTCCGTGAGCCGGGCCAGCATCTGGGCCGCGCTTTCCCCATCGGATCCCATGCGCATGTCCAGCGGCCCCTCCTCACGAAAGGAAAATCCCCGCGCCCCGTCATCCAGTTGCATGGAGGACACCCCGATATCCAGCACCACCCCGTCCACCGGCGCGCCGTCCAGCGACAGCACGATCTCGTCCAGACGGGAAAAAACCCCGTTGACGAAGGTCAACCTGTCGCCAAAGCGCTCCTTGAGCCGGTGCACGAACGGCATGACCCCCGGATCGCGATCAAGCCCGATGACCCGGGCCCCCGCCTCAAGAAAGGCCCCGGAATATCCCCCTGCGCCAAACGTGCCATCCACGATCAGCTTGCCGTCAAGGGGAGCAAATACATCCAGAACCTCATCCAGCAGAACCGGCACATGCGCCGGTGCATGGGCAGACGTCCCTGCTTCACCCAAAGGTGCAGAGGCACTTCCTGCAGCTTTTGCGGAACGGGTGCAACGTCCGGACCCTGCACTTTCACCTTTACGCAACACCATACTCCAAGAGAAGGACCACCGGCGGACACCACGCAGCGCTCCACATACTCCGGACCATCCCCGGGAAGGGAACAGCCATATCGGGCAAGTTTGCCCCCTGAGCTTTAAGAATTTGTTTCCCAAAACTGTTTTGGTCGCATTGTCCAGCGACATTTTGCAAGGAACAGGTCGCAAGGAACAGGCCAGTTGACCTGTAAGCCGGGTTCTGTAGGGCAGCGGTCTCCCGCTGCGTGGTGACCATTCATCTGGGACGCAGATTGCTCTGACGCCTCGTGCAACCAACCCGGATGACTGGCCCGAAAACAAGGCCGGGGTTGCCCCCGCGTCATCCCTATTTGGTCTTGCTCCCGGTGGGGTTTACCATGCCGGTCCTGTTGCCAGCACCGCGGTGCGCTCTTACCGCACCCTTTCACCTTTTCCCCCTGCCGCTTCAAAAAAGCCGCAGGAGGTAGTCTGCTTTCTGTGGCACTTTCCCTGGGGTCGCCCCCGCCGGACGTTATCCGGCACCGTGTTTCCGTGGAGCCCGGACTTTCCTCCCCCCTTCAGGGAAAATCCCTGAACGGGAGCGGCCACCCGGTCAACTGGCGCCCCATTGTACGAAAATCCGCGCGTGAACCAAACCGTTTTCTTTACAATCCCCGGGCTTTTGCAATCAGCCCGTAGGCCACATTGATTGCCGCGATCCTGTCCGTTCCCATTTCGGCCAGTTCTTCGGGCACCCCATTGGCCACCAGCCGGTCCGGGTGATGTTCCAGCACCAGCTTGCGATAGGCCTGCTTGATCTCCCCATCGCTCGCATCAGGAGTAACCCCCAGCACCAGATAAGGGTCCGCCCCACCGCCCTCCAGCAGAAAGAGCGCCGCGATCTGCTCGAACCTTTCATCAGAAAAACCGAAAATATCGCTGACCTGCTTGAGATATTGCAATTCCTGCTCATGGATCATGCCATCGGCCGCCGCAATGGAGAACAGCCCCTCCAGAACGTTCTGCAGCGTGTCCGGGCTGTCCTCGAACAGGCGTCTGACCTTGCGGGCGTAGGTCTTGAACCCGGCCACATCCTGCTGGGCCAACGCAAAAAAGCGCTCGATCTGGGGCGCATCCGCCTCCGGAACCTGCACGAAATTCCGGAAAGCATCGATTTCGGACAGGGTAACCACCCCGTCGGCCACCGCCATTTTTGCCGACAGGGCAACCAGGGCAAGCGTAAAGGCCGCCTGCTTGCCGCCCGGCAGCCAATTATCCGGATCCAGCGCATCCGCCACCGAGCCCAAAACTTTTCTGATTCCCTGCCAAACCGACATGTCCGCCCCGAAAAAGCCGGTCTGACGGGGAAAGTTCCCAGCCCAGCAACCGGATCTGTGCAATCCGCCGCCAATCTAGCAAGGATCGCCCCCAATTCAACCGTGCGCGGAACCCCGTCGGTCCGCAGTCTCCTGCCCTGTGCTCAATTTCCGGCAAGCACCAGAATGAACCCGTTGGGCAGACGCCGGAAACGGCGCAGCGGCCGGAACCGGTGCGTACCCTCCTGCCCGACATGTTCATCCAGCACGGCCATGTTGATCTGGTCAAGACGGCGCGGCCAACTTCCCGGTGCATCCACCGCCACCATGTGATCCAGGGACACATCGCGCGCCGGGGCGATCAGATCGAGATTTCGCGGCGCCACCGGCACCACCGGACGCATGAAGGCGGGCATGGGAATGGGCGCCACAGGGGGCTTCACCCGTCCTCCCGCACCTGTCTCCCCGTCAGCGGTCAGGCTTGCCGTCACGATCGGGTCCACCTGTTCCGGCCCACCCCCCCGCAGCATCCGGACATGGGGAATCGGCGCTACCAGTCCCCCCTTTGCCACTTCACCGGACGCAGGATTTTTCACGTTCGCCACATCGGTCCTTGCCACCGCCACCGGCGTGACGCTGTCATCGCCATCCGGGGCCTGCCCGCTTGACGCGACAACCGGTGCAACGCCCGTTCCTGCCACGTTGCCACCGGTCCCGGCATCACGAACAGGCCCGGAAACGGCATCTGCATCCATCATGGCAGCCTCCTGCATGCTCGACAGCAGTTCCAGATAGGCTATACGCACCCGGTCCTGCTCGAAAGGCGTCCACAAAACCCGCGTGCCGGATACCGGAGGATCCATGTCGGGCACAATCCCGGCATCAGGCACCGACCGAACGGCAGGCGACACATCCGCCCGCGCCAG
>JALWTJ010000261.1 GCA_027082895.1 Hyphomicrobiales bacterium
GAGCGTTTGACGGTGTTGGCCTGCTTTGGCAACGACCAGGAAGTGATTGAAAAATTTTTGTTCGATTCCAAACATCGTGCCCGGATCAACCTGCTTGTCGCCCTCTCTCTGAAATTCTATTCCGCGCTCTCGCCCGCGCTTGCCGAAGATATTGTCCAGCTCGATGTCCCAATTATCAACGCCATCAGTCTTTACCAGGATACCATTGATGAATGGCGGCAGAGTCCGGTGGGCATCGGTGGATCAGAGGTTGCCTGGTCCATTGCGACCCCGGAGATATCCGGGCTTATCGAACCCACTCCCATCAGCGCCAAGCGTAAGATGACCGACCCCCAAACCGGCAAGAGCTTTTTTATCAAGGAGGCGATCAACGAGAATATCGACCTGATTATGGTGAGAATCCATAAGTGGCTCCGCCTGCAGCAGCTTGAGAACAGCCGGAAAAAAGTGGCGATCATGTTCTATAACCACCATCAGGGGAAACAGAATATAGGTGCCAGTTATCTCAATGTTTTTGCCTCGTTACAGCACATTCTTCATGCCATGCGGGAGGATGGCTATCAGACGGGCGCCTCATTTACGCTGGGGCGAGAGGATATCAAGGAGTTGATTCTGACCTCTGCCCGCAATATCGGCTCTTGGGCACCGGGTGAACTTGACCGCTTAATACGCTCATCCCAGGTCATCCGGCTGCCAATACGCCGCTATAAGAAGTGGTTTGCAAGGCTGCCGCTCGAATTCCAACGCAAGATGCTGGCGCAATGGGGGCCGCCTGAGAAGACAAAAATCATGCGGGTGGGTGATGATTTTATCATTCCGGCAGTCACCATTGGCAACATTGTGCTGTTGCCGGAACCGGCGCGGGGCTGGAGTGATGAGCCAATGAAACTCACCCATGACAACACCCTCTACCCCCATCATCAATACCTGGCGGTGTACCTCTGGCTCAATCATGGTTTCAAGGCCGATGCCATGATCCATCTGGGAACCCATGCCACTTACGAGTGGACGCCGGGAAAACAGGCGGGGTTGTCACCGTCATGTCCGCCCGAGGTGCTGATTGGCGGTATTCCCAATATCTATCCTTATATTGTTGATGATGTGGGAGAGGGAATCCAGGCCAAACGGCGGGGGCGCGGCGTGATTATTTCCCACCTGACCCCCATGCTGAAGGAGTCGGGGCTGTATGCGGAATACGCCCGGATGTCCGAGTTGATCAATGAGTACAAACGGGCGGTTGCTAGAAGGAGCAGCACGGCATCTGGCAAATTAAACGAGCTCATGGCGTTGGCGCGGCGTACTGGTATCTTGGCTGATCTTGCAGCGGAAAAGGCGGCCCGCCATCATGATGGCGACCATGCCGATACCGAAGAGGAGATTATCCATCCCCTGATTCATTATCTCGATGATATCAAGATGACCCTTATCCCCTACGGCATGCATACCTTTGGCAAGAGCCCGCAAGGTCTGGAACTGACGGACACTGTGGCAGCCATCCAGCAATGGCAGCCGGACGCGAAGATGGAAGATATTAGGGATAGATTGCGTCGTTCCGGCAGGTCGGAGATGACGGCGTTACTGGCTGCTCTGAATGGCAGATATGTACGTCCGGGAGAGGGGAATGATCCCATTCGTAACCCAGCCAGTCTGCCGACCGGCCGGAATTTTTATGGCTTCAATCCACAGAGACTGCCCACTCCTGCCGCTTGGGAGCTGGGAAAAAAGGCCGCTGAAGATATTATTGCCAACTACCGCTTGACCCACAATAGATTCCCAAACAAGGTCGCCATTGTCCTCTGGGCCACGGAGACCCTGCGCAATGAAGGGGTCAATGAGTCCACCATCTTGTATCTCATGGGAATCAAGCCACGATGGGCGGCCAATGGCCGGGTGACCGGCCTCGCCGTCATCTCCGGACGACAGCTCAAGCGTCCCCGGATTGATGTCATGGTTAATGCCTCCGGTCTCTACCGGGATCTCTTCCCCGATAAACTGAAATTTATTGACGATGCCGTGCAAATGGCGATCCGGCAGACCGATATTGACAACCTGCTTCGTCAAAACAGCGCTCGTATCCGGCAGCACCTGCTCGCCGCCGGGACTGCCCCGGAAGAGGCGGAGAAACTGAGCCGTTTACGGGTCTTTTCCGAGCAGCCGGGGTCCTACGGTACCGGAGTGGCGGAAATGGCCTCCAGTTCCGGAATTTGGGAATCGGAGAAGCTGGTCGCGCGGGTTTTTGAAAACCGCATGGGCTTTGTCTTTGGCCGGGAGCATTGGGGCAGGGCGGCCGGTCATCTCCTGCAAGAAAATCTGGCCGGGGTTGAAGTCGCCGTTCATTCCAGATCATCCAACATCTACGGACTGATGGATAATGATGATATGTTCCAGTATCTTGGCGGGTTGGCCATGGCGGTACGCACGGAATCCGGCAGCACCCCGGAAACCGTTATCACCAGGCAGCAGAAGCCGGGGCAAGTGGCGGTTGAAGATCTGGCAAGAAACCTGGGGCGGGAACTGCGCACCCGCTATCTCAACCCCAGGTGGATCGAGGCCATGAAAAAGGAAGATTATGCCGGGGCCAGGGAGATGGCTCATTTTGTCGATTACCTGTGGGGATGGGAGATGACCACGCCGGACAAGGTGGATGATAGAATGTGGCGGCAGGTCTATCAAGTCTATGTGAAGGACAAGTATCACCTGAATTTGAAGGAGTTTTTTGATAGAGCCAGTCCCTGGGCCTACCAGTCATTGACCGGCAGAATGTTGGAGACCATACGCAAGGGGTATTGGCGCGCCGATAAGGCAACCAGGAGAAAACTGGCCGTGGAATATGCCGTCAATGTGGTGAATAAAGGTGTTGCCTGTTGCGATCATACCTGCAACAACCCCATGCTCAATCAGATGGTGGTCAGTATCATTTCCCTGCCCGGTGTCATGAGTCCTGAGCTGGTTGAGAAATTCAAAATCGCAATCAAAAAGATGGCGGCTGCATCCCTGGCGGAACAGGTCGTTCGCCGTCGGGAGTTGCTCAAGAAGCTCACCCCCTCGGACAAACAAGATGTCGGCCGCAAAGAGCAGGCCCTGACAGATAAGCCCGCGACTAGTCAGGAAAAGAGGCGTACGGCAACCGAGCAGGCGCAAGATGCCCGCGTCGAGGTTGAGGGGTACAAGATGGAAAAAATCAAGAGTGATGATACCGCAACTGAAATGACATCTTCGGGCGTCCAGTGGCTGGCGAGTCTGCTGGTGTTATTTATTATTATTATTGCTGCCTATGGCATGTATAAAGGCCGCCACGAATCATAGGGGCGCCATAAGGAGTGAAGATGTATCAAGATGGTTATATCGGGCGCAAGATGCTGGTGCCTGAACTGGAAGAGAGGCCCGCTATTGTCGTTACGGCTTTTGGCAGTAGCAGACGGGGTAAGGTTGCTATTGAGCTGTTTCGGAAACGTCTGCGGGATCAATTTCCCGGGCATAAAATTTTCATGGCCTATACCTCGGCCATCCTGCGCCGTAAGTTGGGGCTGCCCGGCTTGCACGAAACCCTGGCGGCAGTCGAGGCGGCAGGGTACCGCAAGGCGGTCGTCCAACCGCTGCACATCTTCCCCGGCACCGAATATCAACAACTGGCCGAGACCTGCGCTTTTTTTCCAGGATTACGGGTGTTCTTAAGTGAAACTCTCCTGCACCGCTGGGATTTTATCAACGAAACCTTGCAAGTGGTTGAAGAGGAATTTTTACCGAGCGGGCAGGGCTTGAATATTTTGGCCCTGCACGGGACCCCGCTGGCGGCCGATCCGGTGAATACCACGTATCTTGGCTTGCAAGGCTTGGTTGCCGATCTCTATGACAATGTGCTGGTTGCCAGCATCGAGGGGATCCCGGATTTCAGGGGAGTGCTTGCCGTTATCAGGCGGCAGGGACTGGTGGAAAAATACAAAAAAGCGAGAATCATCCCCATGATGTATATTGCCGGCCTGCACGCCGAAGACGACTTGATGGGAGAAGACGACAGTTGGAGTTCGCGGCTAAGAGATTGTGGTTTTGCGGTGGACTGCCCTATAATCAATGACGGTAACACCAGGTATTTTAAGGGGCTGGGCTATTATCCCGAGATAATAGATTTTTTTATTGCCAGACTCCAACGAAGCCTGGATCTGTTCAGGTATTACTGAAGATGATAAAGCTGCTTAAAAATCTATGGTTTCTTGTTTCCTTAGTCGGATTGCTGGTAGTTGCGCCTTGTTTTGGAGCTGGGCAGGATATTCCCCGGCGCATTGTCTCCCTGGGGCCGATTAATACGGAAAATGTTTTTCTCCTTGGCGCCGGTGACCGGCTGGTGGGCGACACCATCTACTGTGTGCGGCCGGAAGCAGCCAGGAAAAAAACAAAGATCGGCTCGGTGATGCAGATATCCATTGAAAAGATAATTGCCCTGCAGCCCGATATTATTCTTGCCACCGCCCTGACCCGCACGGAGCAGGTCCGGCAACTGCAAAATCTTGGTTATCGTGTCATCCGTTTTCCCCAACCAAGATCGTTTGCGGAAATCTGCCGCCAGTTTGTCGGCCTCGGCAAGGCCCTTGGCGTGCGGGAACAGGCAGAATCCATTGTGAAGCGGGCCCGGGCCGAAGTCGAGCGCATCAAAGAGGCGGTCGCCACCCGGCCCAAACCGAAAGTCTTTCTGCAGGTCGGCACCCGGCCCCTGTTCGGGGCCGTTCCCGGTTCCTTTGTCAATGATTTTATAACGTTGGCCGGCGGCGTAAACATTATTGCGGACCAGGGCAAGGGAGCAACTCGCTTAGAGAAAGTAATATCTACAAATCCGGATGTGATTATTATCGCCATCATGGGGAGTGAAACCGGCATTGCCGGAGAAGAAAAGAGGATGTGGCAACGGTTTGATATTCTTCATGCCGTGCAGAATGAGCGGGTGTTTATCATCAACCCGGACCTGGCCTGTAGCCCTTCACCTGTTACCTTTGTCAAGACGCTGGCAATGATCGCCCGGATGATTCATCCTGATTTAATGGAGGGTACGAAATGAAAATTTATGAGTTGATCCAGCAGGGCGGCCCGGTCATGTACCCGCTTTTGGCCTGTTCCGTGATCGCAATGACGGTCATATGCGAAAGGCTGTTTTTCTGGCGGCATATTCGACGAAGACGAAATCGGCAATTGATGGATAGAGTCTTGCGTCTGGCCGAGACCGCTTCCTGGCAGGAAATAAAGGAGATCACCCAAAATTGCGAGGATCATGTGATTAAGGTGCTGGCGGTCGGCATCCTGCACCGTGACTATGACATGAGCAAGGCCATGGAGGCTGAGGCCCAGCATATCGCCAAAAAAATGTCGCAATTTATGACTGTCCTGGACACCATGATTACCGTCACTCCGCTTCTTGGTATTTTGGGGACGGTTCTGGGAATTATCTCCTCCTTTGATGTCCTTGGGGCAAGCGGCCTCGCCGATCCGAAGCTGGTGACCGGCGGCATCGCCCAGGCCCTGGTTACCACCGCTGCCGGCCTTTCCATCTCCATTACCTGCGTCTTTCCATATAATTATTTCAGAAGCCGGATTGCCAACGCCGTTCATGTGATGGAAAAATACGCCACCAGCCTGGAAGTGGTTTACAATAAATTGTCAGCCGACCAGTCCGATGAAGATTAATCGCAACGACCTGCCGTCACCACGCATT